>CAZIXV010000068.1:0-14926 GCA_964543105.1 uncultured Steroidobacteraceae bacterium | reverse complement strand
CGTGCTCACGCACGGTTTCACGATTGATGAGGAGGGCCGCAAGATGTCGAAGTCGCTCGGCAATGTCGTCGCCCCGCAGAAAGTCATCGGCACGCTCGGCGCCGATGTGCTGCGGTTGTGGATTGCCGCGACTGATTACGCCAATGAGATGAGTCTGTCGGACGAAATCTTGAAGCGCATTGCCGATTCGTATCGCCGCATCCGTAACACCGCGCGGTTCTTGTTGGGCAATCTGGCCGGCTTCGATCCGCAGCGCGATCAATTGCCGCTCGAGCAGATGATTGCCGTCGATCGCTGGGCGTTGAAGCGTACCTCCGAGTTGCAAACGGAGATCATCGAGGCGTATCGCAAATATCAGTTCCATCTGATCTATCAGAAGGTGCACAACTTCTGCAGCGTCGATATGGGCGGTTTCTATCTCGACGTGCTGAAGGATCGTCTCTATACGACCGGTGCCGATTCCGTACCGCGGCGTTCGGCGCAGACGGCGATGTTCTGGATCATCGAAGCGCTGACGCGCTGGATGGCGCCGATCCTGTCGTTCACCGCCGAAGAGATCTGGCGCTACATGCCTGGCGAGCGTGATGAATCGGTCTTTCTGCAAACCTGGGTCGAATTGCCGCAGGGCGCTGATGCCGCATCGAACATCGATTGGAATGCGGTGTTCGCCGTGCGTTCGGCGGTATCGCGTGAACTGGAAAAGCTGCGCAAAGCGGATGCAATCGGCGGCCCGCTCGATGCGGAAGTCGACTTGTATTGCGCGCCCGAACTCGAGCGCACGCTCAACACGCTCGAAGACGAATTGCGCTTCGCATTGATCACCTCGGCGGCACGCGTGCATTCCGCCGCTGCGCGTCCAGACGATGCGGTCGCCGCTGAAGCCGGAGATACGAACGCCGCCTGGATCGTCGTACGCGCGAGCGAGCATCAAAAATGCGTACGCTGCTGGCACAAGCGCCCCGAGGTCGGCACGCACGCACAACACCCACAGTTGTGTGGACGCTGTGTGACCAACGTCGAAGGCCTGGGCGAAGTTAGGAAGTACACATGAGCGATCACCGGGCTACGGGCGACCGCCGGAACGTTCACAGGCTACAGGCTACAGGCTACAGCCAGAGACAGAGCCGGCTCTTTCGTACCCACCTCCTATTCTTATGCTGGCTGTAGCCTGTTGCCTGTAGCCTGTTCCTCTCGCCCAAGCCCCGAGTCCTTCCATGCCTGATTCCCTCTCCAAAGTGTGGTTTCACCCAACGCGCGGTGCGAGCAATTGGCTGTGGCTGTCGTTTTTCGTCGTCGTGCTGGATCAGGCGACGAAGGCGCTCGTCGTCGGCGCGGTGAAAATGAAGAGCACCATTCAATTGCTGCCGATTCTCGACATCGTGTATCTCGAAAATCGCGGCGCGGCGTTCAGCATCCTGCACGACGCCGGCGGCTGGCAGCGGTGGTTTTTCATCACGCTCGCCCTCATCGTAAGTGTGGTGTTGATGGTGTGGCTGCGGCGCATTCGCACTTCCGATCAGCTGGTGCTCGCGATCGGGCTGTCGCTGATATTGGGTGGTGCGCTTGGCAATGTGATCGATCGCGTGTGGCATTCGTACGTAATCGACTTCATCTATTTCCATTGGAATGATTGGTACTTCCCGGCCTTCAATGTGGCGGACGCTGCAATCACGATTGGTGCGGGATGCCTCCTGATCGATGCCTTCCAGGAAAGCGGGCGCGAAAAGAAGGCATCCGAGCAGCGGGCGGCTAAGGGTCAGTAATGCAGATTTATTTGGCGAATCCACGCGGCTTTTGCGCAGGTGTCGATCGAGCCATCGACATCGTCGAGCGCGCGATTGAATTGTTCGGCGCGCCAATCTACGTTCGGCATGAGGTCGTACATAACCGGTATGTCGTCGACCGTTTGCGGAAACTCGGTGCGGTGTTCGTCGAAGAACTCCATGAAGTACCGGATGATTCCACGGTCGTTTTTAGCGCTCATGGTGTCTCGCGCGCGGTGCAAGAAGAAGCAAAGCGCCGCGAACTCAAAGTCTTCGATGCGACGTGTCCGCTCGTGACGAAGGTGCACATGGAAGTCACCCGCTACGCGCGCGAAGGGCGCGATGTCGTGCTGATTGGGCACGCCGGACATCCGGAAGTGGAAGGCACGATGGGCCAGTTCGATCCTTCGAACGGCGGCCGCATCTTGCTCGTCGAAACGCCTGAGGACGTCGAGCGCATCGAGGTGCGCGATCCCGCACGGCTCGCGTTCGTCACACAAACGACGCTGTCGGTGGATGACACCTACAAGATCGTCGATGCCTTGCGCCGCCGCTTTCCGGACATGGCGAGCCCGCGCAAGGAAGACATCTGCTATGCCACACAGAATCGCCAGGATGCAGTGAAGCAGTTGGTCGAGCGATGCGATTTGATTCTCGTCGTCGGCTCGCCGTCGAGTTCGAATTCGAATCGGCTCCGCGAAATTGCTGATAAAGCAGGCATTCCGGGTTTCCTGATCGACGGACCCGAGGATCTGCGCCGCGAATGGTTTGAAGGCAAAACGAGCGTTGGCGTAACGGCCGGCGCGTCTGCACCCGATGTACTCGTCGAGCGCGTCGTCGCGAAGTTGCGTGAGTGGGGCGGTGAGCAGCCGCTCGACCTGGAAGGCAAACCCGAGAGCATCGTGTTCAGTTTGCCTAGGGAATTGCGCGTGTCGTTCAGGCCTCGCGACGCGTGACGCCGATGGTCGACGGCCGACGGCCGACGGCCGACGGTTGACGGGCAACGGCCAACGGTAAGAACCCACTCTCGTAACTCTCCCCCGCGGGCGGGGGAGAGGGCGGACGGCCAACGGGTAACGGCCAACGTTAAGAACCCCCTCTCTAACTCTCCCCCGCATGACGGGGGAGAGGATCGGACGGGCAACGGCCAACGGGCAACGGCCAACGGTAAGAACCCCCTCTCTAACTCTCCCCCGCGTGGCGGGGGAGAGGATTGGCTGTCAACCGTCAACGCTCAACGGTCAACAGAACGTTTACTCCTCCTGGCCTTGTACGCGGATGACATAGGACGCTGCGCCGCCGCGGGGCGGTGACCAGCTCACGGCGATGACGTAGGTGGGCGGGGTTGTGCTCGTATCGCGGGTCACTGAGCCCATGCCGCTGGGCAATTCGGCCGCCACTTTTTCGTGCCAGCACGCAGCCTCGATCGCCGCTGCACCGGTTGCGTGTTTCGGTGTCGTATCGGAATTGCACACGACACCGACGACGCTTGCATAGCCGGTACGCCCCTGCGGATTAGAGCGAATGCGCGCTGCGATCTGTTCGGCAAGTTCGGCGGCCCGAACGCGCGGTTCCGATTCGCGCGCGGCGCCAGTGCTTTCGACATAAAGCGCGGCGATGCCAATCGTCGCAATGCCAATGATGAGCAAAGCGCCGAGTAATTCTGCGAGCGTAAAGCCATCTGCGTGATGCCGACAGCGCGCGAGCGGAAGTGAGAGTGGTGTAGCCAAAGTGCCGGCATAGTACAGGCCAGCTCAGCGGCTCGGACAGACCAGCGGGCGATTGCTCGGATCGCGCGATGATATGCGCGGTCGGCCGGTGTGACTGATGATGATTGCGCGCGCATGATCGCTGCCGCGCGGGTCGCAGAAGGTCACCGTCCCGTTCACGACGCCTTGTCGATGCGGGCGAAACGAGAATGCCGTGCGATTCGCGGTAATCGTGCCGCTGGGCCAGCCGGATGCGACGAGCAGGATTTCTTCTTCCGGATCACGCACCGGCGGTTCCTCGGCATTCTCATTGACGAACACGATCCAGCCGTCATGCCATTGCGCGCTCGCATCGCAGGTGGCGCCATCTCGCGACCTGCACAGCGTCACGATCTGTGCGCGCTTGATGGACTCGCTGCGGGCAAAGAAGATCGCGTGGAGGAAGGTGTTGACCGCTGCGGCGCGCTCGTTCGCGTGGCGTATGTTCGTGAATGATGGCACCGCGACGAGGCTGACGATGGTGAGCACCGCGATCGTCGTCAGCAGTTCGATCAAAGTCACTCCCTGGGTGTGACGCATCCTTACGTCTCCTTGAGTTGAGGCTGGATCGAGCGATCCCTGTCCGCAAAGTGCGGGCAAGTGCGTTCAAGGAACGCAAACCTAGCCGCTTGTACGTGGTCGTGGGACGCGACTTTCTGACCGAATCGGCCAGAATCGCGCTTTGCGCGCACAGTCAGGCGCTATGCTTTCCACTCGGTTGAGAGGGGGTTACGAAAGTGTCTTTTGCTTCGAATGATTTCCCGCAGAACGCGATGTCGCGCGAGCAGATTGCCGCCGAAATGACGCGCAGCGGTCTTACGCCCACCGAACAACGCATCCGCATCGCCGAGATGCTGATGAGCACCCCCAGGCACATGACGGCCGAGCAGATCCTGTCCATCATCCGCGCCTCGGACGCGCCGATCTCGAAAGCAACGGTTTACAACACGCTCAACGCGCTCGTCGCGCGCGGGCTGATTCGCGAGATTCACCTGGATCCCGAGCGCTCGGTGTACGACTCCACGCGCACGCCGCACCATCATTTTTATGATGTCGACACCGGGGAACTGCGCGATATCGCGCCGGATGAGATCGAATTCAGCCGCTTCCCTGACTTGCCCGAGGGCACCCAGGCGGACGGCATCGAAGTGGTGATACGGGTCAGAAAGAAGCGGGTGGGCGATAGCAGATAGCGGATGAATCGGTGCTCTAAGCGCCCGCTACGACGACTATCCGTCATCGCCTATCGCCTATCGCGTTCGCAATCTTTATACTGCGCGCCCTCGCGCCGGGGTAGCTCAGCTGGTAGAGCAGCGCATTCGTAATGCGCGGGTCGGGAGTTCGAATCTCTTCTCCGGCACCATCATCCAAACGCCGCGCTTTGCGCGGCGTTTGCTTTTGGGGTTCAAAACAGCGGCATTTGACGTGGTTGCGCGGCCTCCCAGCACAAGATCGCAGCGGCGCCTGACGCGCGGGCGCAAGCTCACCTACTGGCTTGCCGTGCGCTTGGCGCGGCTCATTGTCGAAACCCTGTGGCGGACCTGCCGGATCCGGATCGAAGGCGAGGCGCGCCTGCATGCGCTCATTGCCGAACATGGCGCGATCGTCCCGGTGTGCTGGCATCAGCATTTGCTGTTGTGCGCGCGGTATCTCGTGAGCCGCCCCGGCGGATTGAAGGCGGGCTTCATGATTTCACCGTCCGTCGACGGCGAGGCGCCCACTTGGCTGGCGCAATCCTACGGCGCGCACGTGGTGCGCGGCTCGGGGTCTTATACCGGCGTACGCGCCATTCGCGGCGTACATGCCGCCATCGTCAAAGAAGGCATTTCCCCCGGCGTCACGCCGGATGGGCCGCGCGGTCCGCGCTTCAAGTTCAAGCCCGGCGCGATTTTCACTGCGCAAATTTCCAAAAAGCCCGTCGTGCCGCTCGCCTTCCACGCAAAAAACGCTTTCGTGCTCGATACGTGGGACAAATTCGTGCTGCCGCTGCCGTTTTCGCGGATCACGATCGCGATCGGTGAGCCTTATGTTCCAGCGAAGCGTCTGGCGGAGGATGAAATGAGCGACGCGCAGGCCTTGATGGAGCGGCGGATGCTGGAAACCTATCGGATGGCGCGCGAGGCGCTGCGCTGAAGATTCGTGCTCTGCCGGCTTAGCGGACTGTGGAGCTCAGCGTCCGGCAATCCTCATCCACACACTCGTCCTCTTCGATTTGAATCGTCGCGTGGGTGATGCCGTAGCTTTCGAGAAGGACGGTCTTGGCTTCACGCAGCACCGCGGCGTGATTCGCGCCCGGCACGATCGTGGCATGCATCGTCATCAACGGCTCTTGCGGGCCGATGAGCCACAGGTGAACGTGATGTACATCGCGGATCGCCGGAATCCTCGCCTCCAGCGTTTGGCGCAGCTCATCGACGTCGAGCCCATCCGGCGCGCCTTCCATCAATATATGCGTCGAACGCCGCACCAACGACCAGGCGCTGCGCACGATGAGTGCGCAGACCAGCAACGATGAAATCGGATCGGCGATCGTCCAACCGGTGAAGAAGATAAGAGTGGCCGCGCAGACTGCGGCCACCGAACCCAGCAGATCGCCGATGACATGAAGGGTCGCAGCGGCGACATTCATATCGTGCGCATGACCGCGGCGTAGCAGCGCAAATACGATCAGGTTGATCGTAAAGCCGATCGAGCCCACCCAGATGACGGTCAAGGCGTCGACGTCGCGAGGCTGAAACAGTCGTTGCACGGCTTCGAATGCAATCCACGCGACGATGAACAACAAAGCGCAACCGTTGACGAAGGTGGCGATGACGCGCGTGCGTTGATAACCGAAGGAGCGGCGTGAGTCTGCAGGGCGCGCCGCGATGTGGCTCGCGGCCCAAGCCAAGGCGAGCGCAGCTGCATCCGTGAACATGTGGCCGGCGTCGGCCAGCAGCGCGAGCGAATTCGCTGCGAGTCCCGCAACGAGTTCGACGACCATGAAGCTCAGCGTCAGTACGAAAGCCAGCGCGAGAATTTTCGTGCTTTGTCCTTCGTGCGAATGCGAGTGATCGTGGCCGTGATCGTGCGTATGTTCGTGCGTGTGATTGTGCGAATGAGTCGCCATTTCACCAAAGGATAGGGGGGCGCACCGGTATTACAAGCGAGCACCGGAATGAGGAAACGCGCGGGCTGCATTGCCATCGGCGCGGGGACGCGCGGCTATACTGCGCCCGCCGTATGAAGCTCTCCATCGTCATTCCGGTGTGTAACGAGGCCGACAACGTCGAGCCGCTCGCGAAAGAGATTCATGCGCTGCGCGCCAACTTCGCACCGTACGAAATCATTTTTGTCGATGATGGCAGTACGGATGGCACCGAGGTTGCACTCATGCGCGCTCGCGAGGCGGGCATCAGCGAAATCCGGGTGCTCAAGCACGCGACACGCTGCGGTCAAAGTATCGCGCTGCTGAACGGCATTCGGGCGGCGCGGGCCGAGTGGATCGTGACTTTGGACGGCGATGGTCAGAACGATCCGGCTGATATTCCCGCCTTGCTTTCTGCACGCGACGCCGCGCAGCGCGCGGGCAACGCGCGCCTCAAACTCCTTGTGGGACATCGCCGAATACGTCGCGATACCTGGCCGCGGCGGGCCGCATCCCGGGTGGCGAATGCCATCCGCGCGCGGCTGCTGCACGACGACACCTCGGATACCGGTTGCGGGATCAAGCTGCTCCACCGTCAAACGTTTCTTGGCTTGCCGCACTTCGATCACATGCATCGCTTCCTGCCGGCACTGTTTCAACGTGCCGGTACGCAGGTCATCTCGATCGCGGTGAGTCATCGGCCGCGAATTCGCGGGGCATCGAAATACGGCGTCACTAACCGGTTGTGGGCCGGTATCGTCGACCTGTTCGGCGTGCGCTGGTTGATGCGGCGCGCACCGCCTGAGGTGCAAATCAGCGAACGCTGAGTCGCTCAACGGCGACGCAATTTCGCCCTGCTGTGGTCGCTTTTGGCACTCGCATCAAAGCCTTATCCTGTGCCAGAATCGGCCGCGCTGCGCGGCCCTCAGCACGATACTCAAGTTTCGATCCGGCCGGCGCAGGGGAGGATCCTCACGATGTCGTCGGTGCGCGGCATGCCCGCGTCTAGCTTGTACCTTGCGGTGCCCGAACCTTGTTTTCGGCAGGCGGCATTCGTGTGCATCGCACACGCATACGGAAATGTGAGTTCGTAGGGATACATGGCAAGTAATCCGCACGATTCTTTGGACACTGTGCCGCGTCCGCGACCGGCGGGTGCCAAATTGTTCGGGGCACGAACCGCAGTCTCTAAAGTCGGATTGGATGTGCTGTTGACGAAAGCAGCCGTCGAATTCCAGAACTGCAACGAACACACTCTTGAGCGGGTGTGTCGCGAGAATCTCGAAAGCCTGCGCGAGGCGGCTGCGCTCGATGCCATCTTCATCGCCCGCTATTGCGCCGAAGGCCGCTCGATCGAAAACGTCATTTCCGCGGTCAGCCTGTTTTCCACGTTCAATCCGGCCGTCCTCTCCGGTGAATCGCTCGATCGTCTGCCGCACCTGCGCGACCGCCTCGAGCATTTACGCATCGTCGAAATTCGCAATACCAGTCAACCGCGTCGCGAACTCACCGCGGAGGCCTCGCGCTTTGCGTCTTTGCAGGTCGGCGCATTGCTGCTGATCGGCTTCGCAATACAAGGCAAGCCAGCCGGCTTCATGGCGTTGTGTTCGCTGCAGCCGCGCGACAGCTGGGACGCCAATCTGCATTTGATGCTGAAGCTCTTGGGCTCGAGTTTTTCGAGCGGTTTGGAGCGCTGTGGTTTCAGAGTTCAGTTCGCCGACATGGAAGAGCGCGGAGCGCTCGCGCTACACGGCGCGAACGATGGAGTCTGGGATTTCGATCTCGAGCGCAAGACGGCGTATTTCTCGCCGCGCTGGAAAGCGATGCTCGGTTACATGGACGACGAACTCGACTTGAATGATTGGCAGCAATTCGTGCACCCCGAAGACCTGCCGCGCGTGCACGAGGCGTTACGCGATCATCTCTCGGGCAAGGAGCCGCTGTTCGAGAGCGTGCATCGACTCAAACATCGCGATGGCGTGTGGTTGTGGGTCGTGAGCCGTGCCAAGGCACGTGTCGACGAACAGGGACGGGCGCGTCGCATCGTGGGCGTCGATCTCGACGTCACGGAACGTAAGTTGTTCGAAGATGCGCTGTTCAAAGAAAAGGAGAGCGCGCAGATCACCTTGCAATCGATCGGTGATGGCGTGATCACGACCGACTCCGATTGCCGCATCGAGTATTTGAATCCGGTTGCCGAGCAACTCACGGGCTGGCGCATCGAACATGCCCAGGGGCGTCTGATCGACGAGATCTTTCGCAGCTTCCACGAAGAAACCTGCGAGCCGCTGGAAAACCCGCTCGCGGTGGCGATTCGCCGCACGCGTGCAATCAAATCGGTGCGCCCGACGCTGCTCATTCGTCGTGATGGCAACGAGCTATACATCGAAAGTTGCGCCTCGCCGATCCGTGATCACAAAGGCGCCGTTTCAGGCGGCGTGCTCGTGTTCCATGACGTGAGCGAGAGCCGCGAACTCAATCGCAAGCTGTCGTATCACGCAAGCCACGACATCCTCACCGGTCTCGTCAATCGTCGCGAATTCGAATCGCGTCTCGAGCGGGCATTGAAGAGTGCGCGTGCACGCGAAGCATCGTACGCGCTGTGTCACATCGACCTGGATCAATTCAAGATCATCAATGACAACTGCGGGCATAGCGCGGGGGATGCGCTGCTCGGCCAAGTCGGCGCGTTGCTCAAGTCGAAAATCCGCTGGCGCGATACGGTGTCACGCTTGGGTGGCGATGAATTTGGGGTGTTACTCGAGAGCTGCTCGATCGAGGAAGGCATTCGTAACGCCGAGGCGCTGCGCGAGGCGATTCGTAACTACAAGTTCGTCTGGGAAGAGCGCACGTTCCGCCTTGGCGCATCGATTGGTGTCGTGCCCATCTCGCAGGAGAACGAAGACGTTGCCTCGCTCCTATCTGCCGCAGACAGTGCCTGCGCGGCGGCGAAAGAAAGCGGGCGCAATCGCATCTACAGTTTTCAGGAAAACGATATCGATCTCATGCGGCGGCGGCGTGAGATGCAATGGGCCGCCCGCATCAACAATGCGTTGGAAGACAACCGCTTCGAAATTTATCGGCAAGTCATTCAACCGTTACAGCGCCCGGATCAAGGACTTCACTACGAACTGCTACTGCGTATGCGCGATGAAGCGGGCAAGATCGTTGCGCCCGATCAATTTATTGCCGCTGCGGAGCGCTATGGACTTACACCGAACATCGATCGCTGGATGATCGAACATGCACTGCGCTGGCTCGTTTCGGAAGCGGACGAGCGCGAGAAGTTGTCGCTGTGTTCGATCAATCTGTCCGGACAGAGTTTGGGGGATGACAAATTCCTGCCATTCGTCATCGATCATTTTCATCGCAGTGGTATCGATGCTTCGAAGATCTGTTTCGAGATCACCGAGACGGCTGCCATTGCCAGCTTCTCGCAAGCGAACCGCTTCATTCACGCGCTCAAAGAACTTGGCTGCCGCTTCGCGCTCGATGACTTCGGTACGGGTTTGTCCTCATTCGGTTATTTGAAACATTTCCCAGTCGACTTCCTGAAAATCGATGGCAGCTTCGTGAAGGAGATTTTGCACGACCCCATCGACCGCGAAATGGTGCGCTCCATCAACGAGATCGGTCACCTGACCGGTAAAGAAACGATTGCCGAATTCGCGGAGAACGCGGAAATCATCGAAATGCTGCGCAGCCTTGGCGTTGATTACGCGCAAGGTTATGGGATTGCTACGCCGCAGCGAGTCATGCGCGCCGCCGCGAGTTGAGCGTTTCATCTACGACGCGTATCGTGAGCGCTCTGGCGCAACCCTTGCAGCAGGTTTGTCGCGGCGCTATTTTTGCGCGCCCCGCGAGCGTTAACGCGCCTTGATACGGCAGGTCACCTCATTTTGGTGGTCAACTGACCGCCTCACCCACCTAATTGGAGAGCTTCGATGAGCTTTACTCTTCCTCCGCTTCCGTATTCGACCAACGCATTGGCTGAGCGTGGCATGTGCCAAGAGACGCTCGAATTGCATCACGGCAAGCATCACGCCGCGTATGTCACCAATCTGAATGGTCTTGTCGAAAAGAACGATGCGTTGAAGGGCAAGAGCCTCGAAGAGCTGATCAAGCTCTCGTACAACAACGACGAACTCACCCCGGTATTCAACAATGCCGGCCAAGTGTGGAATCACAATTTCTTCTGGCAGTCGCTGTCGCCAACCAATGGTGGTGGTGTGCCGGGCAAGCTCGAACAGAAGCTCGTCGCGGATTTTGGCGGCGTCGATCAATTCAAGGCGCAGTTCAAGGCAGCCGCTGTTGGTCAGTTCGGTTCGGGTTGGGCGTGGTTGGTGCAGGGCGGCGACGGCAAGCTCAAGATCGTCAAGACACCCAATGCCGGTACGCCCATTGCGAACAATGAAGGCAAGCCTTTGTTGGTGCTCGATGTGTGGGAACACGCGTATTACGTGGACTTCCGTAACCGCCGCCCCGACTTCACGGACAACTTTCTCAATCGTCTTGCGAACTATGAGTTCGCCGAAGCGAACCTTGCTTGAAGCAAGATTGACGGTTGACGGTCGGAAAGAGTGGGTTGATGGCCAGAACTGAGCTTCTGGCCGTCAACTGTCAACTGCGGCACCGCGCTATCGCGCGGTGCCGCGTCAGAAGCGCATCGACAAATCGATCGCCTGGACGTGCTTTGTCAGGCCGCCGACGCTGATGTAATCGACGCCGGTTTCGGCAATCTCTCTGAGCGTCGCCAGTGTGACGTTCCCCGACGCCTCCAATTCGACGCGACCCGATGAACGATCGGCATCGCGTGTCAGAGCGACCGCTTCGCGCATTTGCTCCAGGTCGAAGTTGTCGAGCATGACGCGATCGACGTCGGTCGCCAGCGCCTGTTTCAATTCGTCCAGGTTCTCGACTTCCACTTCGATCAACGCTTTGCCGGCAATTTGGCGCGCATGACTGACGGCTGCGGCAATCGATCCAGCCGCCGCGATGTGGTTTTCCTTGACCAGGACGCCGTCGAACAATCCGACGCGATGGTTCGTACCGCCGCCACAGCGCACGGCGTATTTCTGTGCGAGGCGCAAACCAGGAAGGGTTTTACGGGTATCGAGAATGCGCGTGTTCGTGCCGGCAATCGCATCGACATAGCGTCGTGTCACCGTCGCCGTTGCGGACAAGGTCTGTAGGAAGTTGAGCGCCGTGCGCTCGCCGGTGAGGATCGATCGTGCAGGGCCGGTGAGTTCACACAAGGTTTGGTTGGGCTCGATGGCAGCACCTTCCTCAGCCGCCCAGTTCACGCGCACTTGCGCATCGAGCTGACGAAATACGGCGTCGAACCACGCGCGACCGCAGAGAATCGCTACTTCGCGTGAGATCACCGTGGCGCTTGCCTGACGTCGGGCGGGAATCAATGAAGCGGTGAGATCGCCGCTGCCGACATCCTCTCGGAGGGCGGTCGCAACCTGTTCTTCGAGCGCTGCTTGGAGTTGTGGCGTCATGCTCATGGTCTTGGGAATTGGCGCGAAAGTTGGGACTTTACCGTAGCCGGCTCGCTCGCGCGGCTCGAAGCTTTGTGCGCTCGCTGCTCGGGCCGTCGTTGAAGAATGGGTATGTGCTCCCCATAATCACTGGCGCTGCAGCTTTGTGCATGATCCCGTCGATTTTTCTTAGCGCATCCCCGCCGCAGCGCACTTGCGTGTGCGCAAGTACTTAAATTCGCTCGATTTTATGAGGTATCCCGTGGACGTCATCGAACGCATCAAATCCCAGCTCGCCGCGAATCCCGTGCTGCTGTACATGAAGGGCACACCGGATTTCCCGCAATGCGGCTTTTCGGCCACGGCCGTGCGGGCATTGAGCGCGGTGGGCGCGACCTTCGGCCACGTCAACATTTTCGAAGACCCGGAAGTGCGTGAAGCGCTGAAGCAATACTCGAACTGGCCCACCTATCCGCAGCTCTACGTCAATGGCGAATTGATCGGCGGCTCCGACATCATCGTCGAGATGTACAACAGCGGTGAACTTGCGAAGCTGGTCGGCGAAGCCGAAGCGAGCGGGTCGTAACGTCGCGCGGTTCGTACTCTGTTTGCGCTGAGCTTGTGCTTCCACAGGCTCAGCACGAACGAAAATCCAGAGTTCAGCACGGACGGAATTTACAGCTCAGCGGGGACGGGGTTTAGAGCTCAGCACGAACACTTTCGGTTCGCCCTAAACCTATCGACGGGAGTGCATCGACACGCTCCCACGAACACCATTCCGTTCACCCTGAGCCGTCGAAGGGCTGGACATCGATACGCTCCGCACGATCGGAATGTGGGCTCAGTACGAACAGAAAAGGCTTAAACGAACGGCGCATTCCTAGCCGCCAATACGCGCTATCCCGCGGGCGTATTGAATACTGCGCCCATCCGATTACAGATCAGGCAAAACAACTCCGCCGTCTGGCGTGCGTCGTAACCGGCGTTGTGCGCTTCTTTCGAATCCCATGGAATGCCTGCGGCTTCGAGCGCTTTGGATAGCACCGTCTGACCGAATGCAACGCCTGCGAGCGTTACCGTATCGAAGCTCGAGAATGGATGAAATGGATTGCGCTTGATCTGAGTTCTCGCAATCGCCGCATTCAGGAAATTCAAATCGAAGCTTGCATTGTGGCCGACCAGGATGGCCCGCTTGCAATCGTTATCTTTCATCGCGCGGCGGATATCGGCGAACAGCCGCGTCAGTGCTTCCTTCTCCGAAATGGCAGGACGCAGAGGATGAAACGGGTCGATGCCCGTGATCGCAAGTGAAGCGGGCTCGAGCTTTGCGCCGGGAAACGGCTGCACGTGATAGCGCCAGGATTCACCGGGCAGCAACGTGCCATCTCCCTGAATCTCCAGCAGCACCGCAGCAATCTCGAGCAATGCATCGGTGTTGGGATTGAAGCCGCCGCATTCGACATCGATCACGACGGGAAGAAAGCCGCGAAAGCGGGTGGCCATCGGCAGCTTGCTCAAGCGGCTGTCTCCGAATCGGCGCGCAGGCGCCACGCCAGGGTCTCACCCGCTCGAAACGGCACGATTGCATCCGTGCCAAATGGGTAGCTCGCCGGCACGGTCCATGTTGCGTGTTCCAAAGTGATGCGATCCGTGTTGCGTGGTAATCCGTAGAAGTCCGCACCGCGCTCTGACGCGAACGCCTGTAGCTGCGACAAGCGATCGACGCGCTCGAATGCTTCCGCATACAGCTCGATCGCAGCATGCGCCGAGAACACACCTGCACATCCGCACGCATGCTCCTTCGTGTGCTGGGCATGCGGTGCGCTGTCCGTTCCGAGAAAGAAACGCGCGTCATCGCTCGTCGCCGCCTCGATGAGTGCGATGCGATCCTGCTCGCGTTTCAGTACCGGCAAACAGTAGTGATGCGGGCGGATGCCGCCTTGGAAGATGGCGTTGCGATTGAGGAGGAGATGCTGCGGCGTAATCGTGGCGCCAACGCCCGCGCGTGCGCTTTTCACGAACTCGACAGCTTCGCGCGTCGTCACATGCTCGAACACGACGCGCAGTTGCGGAAACTGTTCGACGACGCGTGCGAGCACACGATCGATGAAAACGGCTTCACGATCGAAGATGTCGATGTCGGCGTTGGTAACCTCGCCGTGTACCTGCAGCACGAGACCGGTTTCTTCCATTGCGGCAAGCGCGTTCGAAATTTTGTCGATCGAGGTGACACCAGCGTCGGAGTGCGTCGTTGCGCCGGCGGGGTAGAGCTTTGCGCCAACGATGAAACCGCTGGCATGCGCCGCGCGAATCGTTTCGGGCGTCGTGGCGTCGGTCAAATACAGTGTCATCAGCGGATCGAACTGCACGCCTGCCGGCACTGCGGCAAGGATTCGCTCGCGATACGTCTGCGCCTGCTCCACCGTCGTGATCGGTGGTTTCAGGTTCGGCATGATGACCGCACGTGCGAACTGCCGGGCAGTGAAGGGGACGACGCTGGCCAAATGCGCGCCATCGCGCACGTGCAGATGCCAATCGTCGGGACGTGTGATCTTGAGCGTTTGCATCGACATCGGGAATTGGGCGGGGGCGCAGAGTATAGGGAAAAGCAGAGATGAGCG
The DNA here is from genome assembly GCA_964543105.1 of uncultured Steroidobacteraceae bacterium. Lineage (GTDB taxonomy): Bacteria > Pseudomonadota > Gammaproteobacteria > Steroidobacterales > Steroidobacteraceae > Steroidobacter. Next base: position 184 of record CAZIXV010000068.1, on the reverse strand, counting down.
GTTGACCGAGCGGACAACCGCCGGGCTTATCCGCGATGGCACTTTACGTTCATCGCTTGGCGCGCTGTCCAATCAGGTTTTGGTCGAGCAGCAGGTTGGTAGCAAACCCTACGCCAAAACCGGTGTAGTCGGTGGGGATGTGTGCCAGGCCGCCACTGCGATTGCTTGCGGCCAAGTCGACGTG
>CAZIXV010000067.1:3773-15160 GCA_964543105.1 uncultured Steroidobacteraceae bacterium | reverse complement strand
CAACGCGACGAACAGCGACAGCGACCGCCAGGCGCTGAACCAGGAAGTCGAACAGCGTATCGCTGAAATCAATCGCATCGCGACGCAGACGTCGTTCAACGGCCGCAAGGTCCTCGACGGTTCGTTCGGCAGCGCATCCTTCCAGGTCGGTGCGAACGTCGGCGAGACGATCGAAGTGGGCTTGGGTTCCGATACGGACATGCGTTCGTCGGCCATCGGCCAGGTGGCGACTTCGACGGGTACGGTCGACCTGGATACGTTGTTCACCACGGGTGGTACGACTGCGACTCCGACCACCTCGGCATCGGGTGCATTCACCACGGTCACCGCGACCGGTGCAGGTGATTACACGCTGACCGTCGGTGGCGTGGAAGTGTTCTCCGAGACGCTTGCGAACACCGAAACAGTCACGGGTGCTGACATTGAGGGCGCATTTACCGCGGCTGCCGGCGCACTCGCCGCTGCAGGGATCACGGTGACTGGCAGTGCGGCCGCGGGCTTCACGGCCACTCGCGCAGACGGTGAAGATCTGACCATCACTGTCGTGAACGGCGCGGGCGGCGGCCTCGGCTTCGCCACCTGGGGTGCTACGACGACGGCAACGAACGGCACTCCTGCTGTTCCCGCCGCTCCGCAAGCGCTCGATCTGTCGACCGACAACCTGACGATTCAGGTTGGCACTGGCAGCACGGTGACGCTCTCGGGCAGCTATGACACCGCGGAAGACCTGGTCAACGCGATCAATAGCCAAGTGTCTGGCGCGTATGCCTCGATCAACGAAGATGACCAGCTGGTGATTTCTGCGGCTCAGACGATCACGCTCGGCGGCGCCGGTGCGACGTCACTGGGCGTAGCTACGGCGCAAGTGGCCGGTTCGCTCAACGACCAGAATGTGAGCTCCGTGGCGGGCGCTAACGCGACGATCATGAGCGTCGACTCTGCCCTGACGTCAGTGAGCGAGCTGCGTAGCACCCTCGGTGCGATCCAGAACCGCTTCCAGTCGACGATCAACAACCTGCAAACGGTGTCTGAGAACCTCACGGCTTCTCGCAGCCGAATTCAGGACACGGACTTCGCGTCTGAAACGGCTGCACTGACCCGCGCTCAAATCCTGCAACAGGCAGGTACGGCGATGGTCGCGCAAGCCAACTCGGCCCCGCAGAACGTGTTGAGCTTGCTGCGTTAATGGATGACGCATGACCCAACTCCTCACGGAGCGTAGGTCAACGGTGGGCGGTGAGGGTCGCAAGGCTCTCATCGCCCGCCGTATTTGTATTTCACGCAGGGGCGTCCCATGCGTATCGATTCTTTGACATCGACGGTCGTGCTGCCGGACACGAAAAGCTCGTCGACGGCGCGCGCGCAATCGCCAGTAGTCGAAGTGGCTGAGCGTTCGACTGAGCCGGAGGCGAAGCAGTTCGTGACGGAGATCGTAGCGGCTGCGAAGCAGATCGAGGCTTACTTGGAGCGTGCCGGACGGGCGCTCGAGTTCAGGGTGGATGCGGAGACGAACCGCACCGTCGTCACCGTCCGTGACACATTGAGCGGCGAAGTCATTCGCCAGATTCCAGGTGATGAGGTGTTGCACCTCGCGCGCCAACTCGCTGCAGGAAGCGGTGGGCTGGTCGATTTGAAAGTCTAAGCAGCGTAAGCGAGACGATCATGGCGGTAGGCCCATTAGGTGGTTCGCAACTGGACGTGCAGAGTCTGGCCCGGCAGCTCGTTGCGGCCGAACGCATTCCGCTCGACACCCAAGTGACGCGCGAAAGCGGTCGGGTCACGACGCAGATTTCTGCGGTCGGCACCTTGATGGGTGCCATGTCCCAATTCCGCACCGCGTTGTCGTCATTGAAAACAGAGGACGTGTTCAGCACCCGCAGCGCGATCAGCGCGGACGAGGGCGTATTCAAAGTTACCGCCGGCGCGAAAGCTGCGCCTGGCACCTACGAAATCGAAGTCGTACAGCTCGCTAAAGCTCAGCAGCTGTCTTCCAATCCGTTCGCCGATGGGGCAACACAAGCCGTCGGTACGGGTACGTTGACGTTGTCGCTCGGTGAGAAATCGTTCGACATCGACATCGACGAATCCAATTCCACGCTCGCCGGGATTCGCGATGCGATCAATTCGGCCACGGGTAATCCGGGCGTTCGCGCGACACTGATTCACGGCGAGGGCGGCAGTCGCCTGGTGCTCACGTCCGCAAAAACAGGCGCAGAACATGCGATCACGGTGACGCAAGACGGTGGCGATGGCGGGCTCGCCGCATTAGCCCACGGCGACGGTGATCAAGCGAACTACACGGAAATCGCCGCCGCACAGGACGCGATCGTCCATATCGCCAATGCGGAAGTTCGCAGCGCGACGAACACGGTAAGCGATGCCATTGATGGCATTACGCTGACGCTGGTGGCGCCGTCCGAGGAAGGCACGCCGACGCGCCTGACGGTGGACTTCGACCGTCCGAGCGTGACCAAGCGCGTGGAGAATTTCGTCAGCGCCTACAACTCGCTGATGGGTCAGATCTCACGGCTGCGCAGCTACGATGCGACGACTCAGACCGGCGGGCCGATGCTCGGCGATTCGCTGCTGACAAGCATCGAGAATCAACTGCGTCGCACGATCAGTGAACCGGTCGCAGGCGGCGACCAGGTTTACAACACGCTCGCGAGTGTCGGCATCACGACGCAGTCGAACGGTCAGGTCGCACTCGATTCGACGCGCTTGAACAAGGCGCTCGACAGCGATTTCGCCTCCGTCGGCAAGCTGTTCGGTTCCGAGAATGGCGTCGCGAATCGCCTCTTCACGCAAATGGAAGACCGACTCAAATCTGACGGCGCGCTCGAGGCGCGCAGCAAATCGCTGGTCGAGAAGCAGAAGGATCTGGCCGATCGCAAACTCGACATCGATGCCCGGATGGAGGCGCGTTACACGGCTTATGTGGCGCAGTTCACCCGCCTCGACACGCTGTTGTCGCAATTGCAAGTGACGTCGAGCTACCTGACGCAGCAGATCGATTCACTCGGTAATCTGAACAAGGCGCGCTAAGACGGGCTTGGGCCTGGGATGATCACGAGATCACCAGATCACTTAGTTTCCAAACGCCATCGCCGCCCTCGGTGCCAACTCTGCCCGAGCCCCGAGCCCCGAGCCCCGAACCCGAAGCGCGAGCCTCAAGTCTTGCCGCCATGCGCCGTTAAATTCCACAAGGCTATCGTGGAGCAAATGAACATGTCGGGTTACGCCAGATCGAACGTTTCCGCTTATCAAAGCGCCTCCGCCCATGGCGGCGTGGCGGCTGCGGATCCGCATCGACTCATCGTCATGCTGATGGACGGCGCGCTCGAGCGCATCGCCACGGCACGCGGCTGCATCGAGCGTAAAGAAGTCGCCGAAAAAACTCGTTTGCTCACGCGTGCGGTTTCGATCGTCGGTGAGCTGCGCAGCAGCCTCGATATTCGCGCGGGCGGTCAGCTTGCAGAAAATCTCGCTGAGCTCTACGACTACATGAGCCGACTGATCTTGAAGGCGAACGCCGAAAACTCGCTGCAACAACTCGATGAAGCTAGCAAGCTGTTGCATGAGATTCGCGGCGCTTGGGTGGCCATTCCGGCAGAGGCGCGTGTCAGATGACCTCTCCAATCGCTGATGGCGTGCTCGCCGCCACGCATCGCCTCGTGCAGCAGGCGATGAGCGGGCAGTGGCATGACGTGCCCAAGACCGTTGAGGAACGGCGCGTATTGCTCGATCAACTAAGTGCAAGCGCATCGCCGCAGGATCAGCAGTGGTTGTCGGCGCTGCGCCAGGCGATGGCGGAATCGGATGCAGTGGTCGCGTCATTGACGCCAGATCAAGGGCTCGGGGCTCGCGACGCGGGGTTCGGGTCAGAGGGTGAGACTGCGCAAAATGCGGCTAACGAACCCGACGCTGTGCTGAATATGATTCTAGGAAGCAAACTTTGACGTAGGAGGCACTCCGCCGAGGTTTCCTGCCCGAGCCCCGAGCCCCAAACCTCGCGCCCGCAACGCCATGTACGAAGGCATAGATACCGTCGTTTTGTACGAAGAGCTGGCATACGAGGATGTATTGCCGGTGGCATGGAAGGGCTCGATTGCCCCAGTCGATCCGTCGCTCATCGGCAGCTACCAGGATCGCAACCTGCGCGTGCTGCAGGCGCTGTCGGCACTCGAAGAGCACGGCCAGCTCGAGAAAGCAGACGAGAACTCGCCGCATCACGCCGATCTCATGCGGCTGGATCTTAAGCTCAATCTCGTACTCGACATGGTCGGGCAGCTGCTCATCGCAAGTCACCCGCGTCCGAAAGCCGCACCGATCCGCTTCAATGCCGTGGGCGCCGTATGGCAGGGTCACGCACCGCACCCGGAAATGGGGCAACAAGGCGTGCTCGAAGTTTATTTGCGCGATTGCATCGCCGATCCCTTGCGTCTCGTCGGGCGCATCGCATCCGTCTCGCCCGATGGTCGCATCAAAGCGCGCTTCGTTCCCCCCGGCGAGCACATCGCAGACCTGATGGAAAAGCTCGCTTTTCGCAAGCACCGCCGCCAGGTGGCGGAAGCCAAGCACACCAGACGGTGAAGGAAGGTTGACCGTTCACGGTTGACCGTTGACCGTCAAAAAGAGGTTGTTTCCGCCTCTGGCCGTCAACCGTAAACCGTCAACCGTCAACGTCTCTTGAGACGCAAGTCTCACCCCATTTGCGCAACTGATTTTTAGCGCTCGAGTGCGTATTTGAGCGTCGTCACAGTTCTTCGTGGCGTGAGCCATTTTTGTTCAGTCTTTCCCCTAACGCATGCGCCAAATAATTGGCAGCACGTCACGAGTGCGGGTCGTTCAGGGCGTCCCCTATATCGACCGTCTTGTGCGTCAAGAAAATAGCGCTACGGACTTTCTTCAAGCAGCGGGGACGACGGGCAACGATGAACACGAACGAAACGGGGCGATTCAATATGTCTGCTGTGCAACGCGTGGTCGTGTACGACTGTGATGTCGAACGCGCAGCGCAGGTGGCGGACGTTTTGAAGGACCTCGGCGTCGAGCCGATGCTCATCGACCACGCGGTCCTGATGCGCGCCATGATTCAAGGACCATCCACCCGCCCGGCGCTGCTGATCGGCGATGTTGCCGACTCACTCGACTGGCGCGAGCTGGGCCTTGCGCTGCGCGAGCAACTCGGCGATGTGCCGGTGGTCGCCTACGGCTCGGCGCAAACGACGGAGCAGTTGATGTCGTTCGTCGGCGCCGCGCGTGTGAACCGATTGCCCTTCCCGTTTCGACACGAAGCGCTAGCAGCGGCGCTGCGCGTACCTGCTGCCGCGGTGTTTGCGGAAGCCAATCAGGTCACGATGCCGACCGGCCAGTCGCGCGCGATGCGCGATGTGGTGCAGCTCATTCGGCAGGTGGCAGCACATGATTCGAGCGTCTTGATCCTCGGCGATTCGGGCACGGGCAAGGAACTCGCCGCACGCGCAGTACATGATGCAAGCCCGCGCCGGCAGCGCCCGTTCGTTGCAATCAATTGCGGCGCGATTCCCTCCGAACTGCTGGAAAGCGAGCTGTTCGGTCACGAGAAAGGCTCGTTCACCGGCGCAGTCGCTGCACGCAAAGGACGTTTTGAGATCGCTGAAGGCGGCACCCTGTTTCTCGATGAAATTGGCGATATGAGCCTGCCGATGCAGGTGAAGCTGCTTCGGGTACTGCAAGAGCGCGTGTTTGAGCGCGTCGGCAATCACACGCCAATCCGCTGCAATGTACGCATCATCGCCGCGACGCATCGCAATCTCGAAGAATCGATCGCGAAGGGCACGTTCCGCGAAGACTTGTTCTATCGCCTCAACGTATTCCCCATCGAAATGCCGGCGCTGCGCGAGCGCGTCGAAGACCTGCCGCTGCTGATTCGTGACTTCTCCGAACGCAATGTGGCGCAAGGCCGCAGCGCCATCGAAATGACCCAGCGCACGCTCACCGCGCTCAGCCGCCATCCTTGGCCGGGCAACGTGCGTGAACTGGGCAATTTGATCGAGCGCCTGTCGATTCTGTGCCCCAATCGCAAGGTCGATATCCATGACCTGCCGCCGAAGTATCGTCCGCCCGCGCTCGTCGAAGATTTGATGCGCGCAGACGAACCCGAACAGCTCGAAGCGGTGCCGTTCGCCCCACCAAGAGCAGTGGAGCATGACGAGTTCGCCTTCGACGATCGCGAAGCGTTCGAACTGCTGACTCAGGATACGAACGCGGCGAATCCACTGCAGCTTGCGCACCTGCCGCCCGAAGGCTTGGACCTGCGCGACCACCTGTTCACGATCGAACGCCATCTCATCCAACAAGCATTGAACCGCGCCGGCGGGACGGTTGCGCATGCGGCGCGTCTGTTGGGCCTGCGTCGCACGACGCTCGTCGAGAAGCTGCGCAAGTTCGAAATGCTCAACGAAGCGGCAATGACAGAAGTTTGACGGCGCCTGGTTGCCGCCTGCGGACTTCGGTCACAAGGCGCGTGCCCCTGGATGCACGATCTTGTGACGGCTTCCGCAGGAATGGCGCTGAGCGGCAAGGATTTGCCGGGGTGGAATGGAAATTGCTCCTTCTCACTCGTCAGGTCGAAGTTCGGCCTTGGAAATCTAGATCAAGCAGGTCGCATCGCACATCATGAACTTCAGTTCGAACAATGTGACAGCGCTACGCCGCGTGGACGAATCGGCGTTGGCCGGCGAGCTTGGTCCTGAACGAAGCGTGGATGCTGACGTGCGAGTCGCGAGTGCGGACGAGGAGATGATCGCGTTTGCAGATGTCTCGCGTCGCTTGGCGGACTTGGCGCGTCGTGTTGCCGCCAGCGATTGCACGGTGTTGATCGCGGGCGAGTCGGGCACTGGAAAGGAAGTGTTGGCGCGGTTCATTCATCGCAACTCGCCGCGTGCGTCGCGCGCATTCATCGCGGTGAACTGCGCAGCGATTCCCGAGAACATGCTGGAAGCCATTCTGTTCGGTTACGAGCGCGGCGCGTTCACGGGTGCGCATGCAAGCCATGCAGGCAAGTTCGAGCAGGCGCAAGGCGGCACGTTGTTGCTCGATGAAATCACCGAGATGCCGCTGGGTTTGCAAGCGAAGCTCTTAAGAGTGTTGCAGGAACGCGAAGTGGAACGTCTCGGCGGACGGTTGCCGATTGCGCTCGATGTGCGCGTGCTCGCGACGACGAATCGCAACCTGCGCGCCGAAGTCGCCGCGGGGCGCTTCCGCGAGGATCTGTATTACCGCTTGAATGTATTCCCGCTGACGACCGCGCCATTGCGCGAACGTCGCGATGATGTGTTGCCGCTTGCCATGCGTTTGCTTACGGCGCGCTGCCGGCCGGGCGAGCGCATTCCGGCGCTGAGCGCCGATGCGGCGCATCTGCTGCTCACGTATGCCTGGCCGGGCAATGTGCGCGAACTCGACAACGTGATGCAGCGTGCATTGATTCTCGCGAATGGGCCGCTGATCCAGGGTGAGCACATTCATCTGGAAATGGACTCGGAGCTCGGGGCGCGCGGTTTGGGCCAGAGCCAGAGCATCGAACTAAGCGCCGCCGCCACGGACGCATTGCTCGGCGCACCGGCCGGGTCTGCTTTGAACCGAGTACCGAGCCCTGAGCCCCAGGCTCTGTCCGAGTCGATGTCCGCCACCGAGCGCGACCTGATCCTCGATGCCCTGAAGCTCGATGACGGCAATCGCGCGCGCGCAGCCAAGCGTCTGGGCATCAGCCCGCGGACGCTGCGCTACAAACTCGCGAAGCTGCGTGAAGCGGGAGTGGAAGTATGAACGGCGCGAAGGCGATTGCGGATGGGCGATGGGCGATGGGCGCTGATCTGACCATTCGCTGTCCGTTCTCTACGCGCGACTTCCGTTGGTCGCCAACTAGCTTCACGTCATCCGTGCGGGACTGCCGTAGGTCGTCGCCTATCCGCTATCCGCTATCCGCTATCGCCTTCGAGTCCTAAACCATGTCATCCATGCAAATCGACGCCGTGCTCAGCCAGATTCGTGCGATGCAATCGCAGATCAAAGGCGTGGCATCGCCCTCGAACGATGTGGCGCAGGTGGCCGGTGTCAACGGCGCTCCGCAGGAGACGAGTTCGTTCGCGAACGTGTTGAAGCAAGGACTCGACAGCGTGAGCTCTCAGCAACAGAAGGCGTCGCACATGGCTGCGCAATTCGAGCAAGGCGTCGCCGGCGTCGAGCTGCCGCAGGTCATGCTCGAGATGCAGAAAGCGAGCGTGTCGTTTCGAGCGGTGACCGAAGTACGCAACAAACTCGTCGATGCGTATCAGACGATTATGAATATGCCGATTTAGCGCGCTTTGCGCGCGGGCAACAGGCTACGGGCTACAGCCAGAGTATGAGATGCAGATGGATATGTCGGATCATGAATAACGTGGCGAAACATTTTGCTTGCGCGCACCGCGCGCTCTGGCCGTCGCCTGTGGCCCGTAGCCTGTTGCCCATTGCGACGGAGTCGCAATCATGAGCGCCGCTGCCGCTACCCTCCCGCGTGCGACATTGATTCCGCCGCAGTTCCGGCCGTTGTTGCTGTTGATTGGCATCGCTGCGGCGGTGGCTGCAGGCGTCGGTGTCGTGTTGTGGACGAAGGAGCCGACGTACTCGATGTTGTACGGCAACTTGAGTCAACAGGACGCGGCGCAGGTTGCACAGGCGCTCGAGCAGAACGGCATTCCTTATAAGCTCGATAGCACCACTGGTCAGATCACCGTGCCTGCCGAGCGCGTGCATGATGCGCGCTTGCAATTGGCAGGTCAGGGCTTGCCGGAAGGTAACGGCGGCTTTGCGATGATGTCGAAGGAGCCGGGCTTCGGCGTCAGTCAATTCATGGAAGGCGCGCGTTATCAACATGCGCTCGAGACGGAGTTGGCGCGCACGATCACGAATTTGCAGCAAGTCGATGGGGCACGCGTGCATCTCGCGTTGCCGCGCCAGTCGGCGTTCATTCGCGATCGCCGTGCGCCGAGCGCATCGGTGTTCGTGCAATTGAAGCCGGGCCGACGCCTTGAATCCGAACAAGTCACGGCCATCGGCAACCTGGTGGCGTCCAGCATTCCCGAACTCGAAGCCGACCAGGTCACGATCGTCGATCAGCGCGGGCGGCTGTTGTCATCGCCGAACGGTGGCGATGAATTTGCGGCACGCGAGAAGCAACTCGAAATCGCCCGCAACCTGGAAGAGCGTTACACGATGCGTATCGAGCAATTGCTCACGCCGCTCGTGGGACCAGGGCGAGTGCGTGCGCAGGTCGTGGCCGATGTCGAATTGTCGACGACGGAAGAAGCACGCGAACAGTATCGGCCGGAAAGCCAGATCATCCGCAGCGAACAAGTGGCGGAAGAATCGAGCCGCAATGGCGCGGGTGCGCAAGGCGTGCCGGGCGCGCTGACCAATCAGCCGCCGCAACCTGGGGTGGCATTGCCGCCGGGTGCAACGGCTGCCGCGACGCCCGAAGGTGAAACGACAGAAGTTGCGACGACGCCCGACAACACGTCGAAGCAAGCAACGCGCAATTATGAAATCGATCGCACAGTCGCTTACACGAAGTCGCCTGCGGGTCGGCTCAATCGCCTCACAGTGGCCGTGCTCGTCGACAACGTGCGCACGACGAACGAAGAAGGCAAGCTCGTCGAGACGGCGCTGACGCCTGAGCAACTCGACAACATGACGCGGTTGGTCAAAGACGCCGTGGGTTTCGACCAAGCGCGCGGCGATAGCGTCAATGTGGTGAATGCCTCCTTCAGAGGCGAAGTGCTCCCCGAAGAAATCACGCCGGAAGCCATTCCGTTGTGGGAGCAGCCGCTCGTGCGGGACATCGCCAAGCTGATCGCCGGCTTGATCGTGTTGTTGACGCTCGTGATCGTCGTATTGCGCCCGCTCGTGCGCGGCCTGCTCGAAGGTCCGCGGCAAGAGCTGGTGCCTGCGTTGGAAGGCGCGCCGACGCCGATCGCGGCCGTCGCGGAGGATCCGAATGCACCACGGCCGCTCGATTACGACTCGCAAATTGCTCAGGCACGCTCACTCGTGAGCCAGGACCCGGCGCGCGTTGCGCAGGTCGTGAGAACCTGGGTCGGTAAAGAAGATTAATCCATCGCGGATCTCATAGACGATCATGGCAAGGCAACAACCACAGGAACAGAAGCTGACCGGCACCGAACGGGCGGCGATTCTTTTGCTGTCACTTGGCGAGCAGGAAGCGGCTGAAGTGATGAAGCACATGGGTGCGAAGGACGTGCAACGCATCGGCGCTGCGATGACTCAGTTGCAAAACATCTCGCGCAAGGAAGTTACTGCCGTGCTCGAGGAGTTCACGGCGACGGTGGAAAACCAGACCTCTCTTGGCGTCGGTGTCGATGACTACTTGCGCAAGGTGTTGATCGGCGCACTCGGTGAGGACAAGGCAGCGGGCGTCATCGATCGCATTTTGTTCGGCCGCTCGAGCAAGGGTCTCGAGTCGTTGAAGTGGATGGATGCACGCGCGGTTGCCGAGCTGATTCGCCAGGAACATCCGCAGATCATCTCGATCGTGCTCGCGTATCTCGACGCCGATCAGTCGGCGGAGATCCTTGCGCAGTTTCCTGAGTGGCTGCGAGCGGACGTCGTCATGCGTATTGCGACGCTCGATGGCATTCAACCGCACGCGTTGCACGAACTCGATGAAGTGATCGAGAAGCAATTCGCTGGCAAAACCGGCGCGTTAAAGACTTCGGTCATCGGCGGCGTGAAAACCGCATCGAACATCCTGAATTTCCTGGAAGCGAGCCAGGAGAACGCGCTGATCGAACACATCAAGAAGTTCGACGAGAACCTCGGCACGAAGATTCAAGACTTGATGTTCGTGTTCGGAGATCTCACGGAGATCGACGATCGCGGCATGCAGGAAGTACTGCGCGCGGTCCCGGGCGAGCGCTTGTTGATCGCGCTCAAAGGCGCCGACGACACGCTCAAGGACAAGATCTTCAGCAACATGTCGCAACGCGCTGCGGAAATGCTGAAGGACGACCTGGAATCCCGCGGCCCGGTGCGCTTGTCCGAGGTCGAAGCCGCACAGAAAGAAATCCTCGCCGTCGTCCGCAAGATGGCGGAGCAAGGAACGATTCAGCTGGGCGGGAAGGGAGAGGAATTTGTCTGAGCGCGTAGCGCTCAGACGGGGCTACAGGCCACGGCCAGAAGCAGGCGACAGGCTACAGGCTACAGCCAGAGCAGACATGTGCAGGCGGACACGTAGGTTTATGAATAACGCTTCAATCAAAGTTTCTTGCGCGCACCGCGCGTTCTGGCTGTCGCCTGTCGCCTGTAGCCTGTCACCCGTTGCGCGGGAGTCGCAACGCTTTGCGTTC
>CAZIXV010000067.1:0-3673 GCA_964543105.1 uncultured Steroidobacteraceae bacterium | reverse complement strand
CGTTCTGGCTGTCGCCTGTAGCCTGTAGCCTGTCACCCGTTGCGCGGGAGTCGCAACCATGACTTCCGTTGCCATCTGGGATCTCCCGGAAGTCTCCAGTCCTCGCACGATTCAAGGTCGGCGTCCCGGGAAGACCGTGGCGGAGATCGAAGAGGTCGAGCGACGCGCTTACGAGGAAGCGTTTGCTCAAGGCCGCGAGGCGGGGTTGGCGGCGGCGCGCGCTGAGAGCGAGCAGCAGATCAAGCAATTGAAAGCGCAGGTCGCACAACTCGATCGCGTGCTGGGCACGTTGGGTGCGCCGCTTCAGCAAATGAATGCGGAAGTCGAACAGCAGTTGCTGTCACTTGCAGTGACGATCGGTCGCCAGCTGGTGCGCAGGGAATTGAAGACCGATCCCGCGCAGGTCATCGCCATCATTCGCGAAACCGTCTCGCTGTTGCCAGCGGCGGCTCGAGATGTTCGCGTGCATTTGCATCCCGAGGATGCTGCGGTCGTGCGCGAGCGGCTCGCCGCGACGACAGCGGATCGCGCCTGGACGATCGTCGAAGATCCGGTGCTCACGCGCGGCGGCTGCAAGGTGACGACGGATACGGCGTTGATCGATGCGCGCGTCGAAACGCGTTTGAATGAAGTGATTGCGGCCATCCTCGGCGAGGAGCGGGCGGCGAGGGCAGGGCATGAGTAGCCTCGAGTTCGCGGCAAATTGGGCCAAGTCGCTTGGCGAGGCGCAAAGCCGCATCGCGCACGTGCCGCCGCCGGTCGTGGAGGGCATTTTGACGCGCATGGTCGGCCTGACGCTCGAAGCGTCGGGATGTCAGGCCGCAGTCGGTGATCGTTGCGATGTGCTGGGTAACGACGGTGCACGCATCGAAGCCGAAGTCGTTGGCTTCGCCGGTGATCGTTTGTTCTTGATGCCGACCGGCGATATTCACGGCCTCAAGCCGAATGCACGTGTGATTCCTCGCATCGGCGCAGAAACCGCACAAGTGGGCGAGAACTTGCTCGGGCGCGTCATCGACGGCGCAGGCAATCCGCTCGATGGTCTCGGTGCGCTCAATTGCGCCGATCGCGTGCGCTTGACGGGTGCGCCGATCAACCCGTTGGCGCGCCAACCGATAAGCGAGCCGCTCGATGTCGGCGTGCGCACGATCAATTCCTTGCTCACTGTCGGTCGCGGCCAACGCATCGGCTTGTTCGCCGGCAGCGGTGTCGGTAAGAGCGTGCTGCTCGGCATGATGGCGCGTTATACGAGCGCCGATGTCATCGTCGTGGGCCTGATCGGCGAACGCGGCCGCGAGGTGAAGGAATTCATCGAACGCATCCTCGGGCCCGAAGGCCGGCGGCGCGCGGTCGTCGTTGCGACGCCTGCGGACAATCCGCCGCTCATGCGTCTACACGGTGCCTGGCGCGCGACCGCCATCGCCGAATATTTTCGCGAACAAGGCAAGAGCGTCTTGTTGCTGATGGATTCGCTCACGCGTGTTGCCCAGGCGCAGCGTGAGATCGGTCTGGCGATCGGCGAGGCGCCTGCAACCAAAGGTTATCCGCCATCGGTGTTTGCGCGGTTGCCCGCGCTCGTCGAACGCGCCGGCAATGGCGTAGAGGGCGGCGGCTCCATCACTGCGTTCTACACGGTGTTGACTGAAGGTGACGATCAACAAGACCCGATCGCCGATTCGGCACGCGCGATTCTCGACGGGCACATCGTGCTCTCACGGCGCATCGCGGAGTCGGGCCAGTTTCCAGCGATCGACGTCGAAGCTTCGATCAGCCGCGTGATGCAGGAAGTCGTTCCCAAAGAGCATCTGCAAACCGCCCGACGTTTCCGTCAGACATTGTCGACGTTCACACAGAACCGCGATCTGATCGCGATTGGCGCCTATCAAAAGGGCGCGGATCCACGCATTGATGCAGCCATCGCGGCTTGGCCGAATCTGCAGAAGTTCTTGCAGCAGGACATGCACGAGTGCGTGGATTACGCGACGAGTTTGGCGCAGTTGGGTCAGGTGGCGCCGGAAAGGTGATTCGGGTCAGAAGGTGATCCGGTGATCGAGTGATTAGGTGATCGCGGTCAGAAGGTGATCCGGTGATCGGGATCAGAAGGTGATCAGATGATCCAAGTGATCAGGTGATCGTGGTCAGAAGGTATCGAGTGGGTCGTCGTAGAAGCGGAAGTAGCGCGAAGCAATTAGTCATGTTCAAACCAATGCAAGAACGCCTCTTTAAACTTGATCACCGGATCACTGGATCACCTGATCACTCAGGTTCAATCCTATGACCCGCAGCCAACGTCTCGCGCCGGTGCAGGATGTTATTGAAGGTGCCGAGCGGAAGCTGGCGCAAAGCTTGGCGGTACATGAGCGGCGGGTGCAGGAAGCGCAGAAGAAGCTCGAGGAACTCACCCGGTATCGCGGTGAGTACGAAAAGCAGCTGACCGGTCGGGTCGCAAGTGGCATGGGCGTAATGGAATTGCGTGACTATCAGGCGTTTCTTGGGCGCCTGTCTGAAGCCATGCGTCAGCAGCAGTCGGTGGTGGCTCGCGCATGCGCCGATCGTGACGCAGAGCGAGTTCGCTGGCGTGATGCGGCACGACGCATGAAAGCGATCGATCACGTCGTTGACCAATGGCAGAGCGAGGAGCGGCGCATCGCAGATCGCCGCGAACAGCACGAGATCGACGAGCGAGCACAACGGGTTTTCAAACGCGATTTGCAATCATGAACGCAACTGGACTTCCACTACCGATCGCTCCGGCGAAGCAGGCACAAACGGCGGACACCGCAGCATCGCCCCTGGCAAGCACACCGACGGAGACGGGCTTCGTTGCGGCATTGGCGCAGATGCTTGGCGTAAAGCAGCCAGACGATGCGGGTGAGTTGCCAGCGTCGAGTGCCGAATTGCTCGAAGCAAGCGAAGCCTACGCGGATGTGTTGGCGCTCTTGGCGCAACCGCAGCCCACGCCGCAGGCACTGCAAACGGCCGCCGCGGATCCGCTCGAATTGTTGGGCTTGGCAGGACAATCACAGAACGTGGCGGCACGTAACGCCGCACTGTTGCAAGCGCTGACAGAGCGACTCGCCGGCATCAGCGAGGCCGCCACACCAGATTCGCCTTTGCATTCCAGCGCGCTTACAGCAATGGAGAGCGCGCCGCTACGCACGGCAGTGACCGAAGCCTTGGCGCAAGGACGGGGCTTGCAGCAGCCCGTCGGCTCGCAAGCGTGGGCGGATGAACTCGGCGCGCGCCTGACGATGATGACGGAAAAAGGCCACCACACCGCTTCGCTGCGCCTGTCGCCCGAACACTTAGGTCCCCTCGAAGTTCGCATCGCCATGCGCGATGACCAAGCTTCGGTGTGGTTCGGCGCAGCGCATGCCGATACGCGCGCCGCCATTGAATTGGCGCTACCGCGCCTGCGTGAAATGTTCGCGGCCCAAGGAATGTCACTGGCCGACGCCGGCGTGTTCCGCGAACCGCCAAAGCAACAGGCGAACGAATGGACCGGCGCAAGCGGTGAGAGTGCGAACGACGCTGCAGCGACCGAAACCGCCACGAGCGCAGCGAAAGTGCAGGTGGGGTTGGTCGACGCATATGCGTGAGCACGAGCCGGCGGCTCGTGCTGCCTGCTAGCCAGAAAGGAAGCGGCGCGGCTCGGTGCTGAGCTCATCTTCTC
>CAZIXV010000066.1:0-15218 GCA_964543105.1 uncultured Steroidobacteraceae bacterium | reverse complement strand
TGTGTCGCCAAGACGACGCCGAGTCCGAAGGCGCGCGCCTGTTTCATCAGCGTGAGCAGCGGCAGTTTCGACGGCGGCATGGCGCTAGGCGGGAAGTAGCCGAAGATCTCATCCATATAAAGGAGCGCGCGCAGGCTCGAAGTGCCGGATTGCCGCCGCATCCAGGCGACGACTTCGCCGAGCAGCAGCGTGACGACGAACATGCGTTCGGCATCGCTCAAATGCGCAATCGAGATCACCGCGATACGCGGCTTGCCTTGCGGGGTGTAGAGCAAGCTTTGGATATCGAGCGGCTCACCGCTCATCCAGGTGGTAAATCCTGGTGAGGCGAGCAGATTGTTGAGCCGCATCGCCAGCTGCAGACGGTCCTTGGCGGGATAGAACGTCTCTAAATCGAATACACCGATCTTGTCGACGCCGGGCTTTTGCACGAGTTGGATGAGCGCGGCGAGATCGAGCGAACGCCCTTCGTTCCATGCGTCATGCAACAGCGTCGATAACAAAATGTGTTCGCTGCTTTGCACCGGATCGGCATCGATGCCGAGCAGTCCCAACAAACCGGCAACCGTGGAAGCGACGCGCTCCGCGAGGGCGGCGGTGTCGACCCGCAATGGTGCCGGCGGCGCATCGAAGGAACGCAAAATCGATAACGGTCGACCCGCCGTGCTGCCCGGCGTGTAGATCGCAACCTCAGCCGCTTGCTTGAAGCGGCGTATCCGCTCACCGTCTTGCTGCCACTCGGCCAAGCCATTGCGCCAGGTCTCGGCGGTCTTGGCAGCAAACGCATCCGGTGTCATGCCCTTGCGTGCAGCTTCGCCGGCGTCGACCCAGGGCGCGAAGTCCGCAGGCTGCAATTCCGGAAAAGCGAGCAGCAAATTGCCGATATCACCTTTCGGATCGATCGCAATTGCCGGAATGCCATCGATGGCCGCCTCTTCGAGCAGCGACACACACAATCCCGTCTTGCCGCTGCCGGTCATGCCAACGCACACAGCGTGCGTCGTCAGATCACGCGAGTCGTACAGCAATAAATCCGCGCGATCCTCACCGCTGGCCGGATCGACTTCGCGACCGAGATAGAAAGAGCCGAGGGATTCGTAGTTCATTTTTTAGGAAGAAGGCGGTAGGCGATGGCGGATGGCGGATAGGTTAATCAGCGATGTGCGGTCTGGACAGATGAGTGACTCATCGAAATCGGTCGTGGCTTGATGCCGCCGGCTCCATGCATTCGTCAGGGACCCACCCAATTAATGGAGTCTGAGATCTCACTTCGGGTCCTCAATGCAAGAAAGACCTTCAGGTGCCGAGACATCGCCGCCCGAAATTTGCCATGATCCGCCGCGCTATGGCCTTCAACGAAGAAGAAACGCGTTATCACCTAATCGACCCGGTCTTGCGCGGCAAAGGCTATGACGATCCACAGCGCATCAGGTTGGAGACGCCTGCGCCGGTCGAACCAACCGGACCGAAGGGCCGCCGCCGCCGAGGCGCAGGCCGCACAGACTATTTGTTGTGCGTGCAGGTGGGCGATATGCCCAAGCCACTGCCGGTTGCTGTCCTGGAGGCTAAGCGGGAAAGTGAAGACCCGCTGAAGGGGATGCAGCAAGCCAAGAACTACGCCGACTGTCGGCGGTTCGATGTGCAGTATGTGTTCGCCAGTAACGGCCATCTCTACGGCGATTACGACAAACCCAGCGGTCAGCAAACCGGCCCGTTCCCACTCGCGGACTTTCCTGTGCATCCAGAGCTCTGCGCTCGTTATGCCCGTGACAAAGGGATCGATCTCACGACGCCGCAAGCAGCGGTGCTGTTTCAGGCAGATAGCCCGGCGTGGTCGCAGACTCGCTATTACCAAGACGCTGCGATCCGGGCCGCCTTAGAGAAGATTCTTCGCGACCAGCAGGACAGGCGTGCTCCGCGTGTTCTACTAACGCTCGCCACGGGTGCAGGCAAGACCATCATTGCGACCAACCTGTTGTGGCGCATGTCTCAAGCGCGTCTCTTACCCAAACCCGCATTGTTCCTCTGCGATCGTGACGAATTGCGCGAGCAGGCGTACACGAAATTGAAGGCAGCATTCGGCGACGATGCGCAGATCGTGAAGAGCGAACGCGGAATAAACGCAGCTCGCAATGCACGCATCCACATCGCGACGTATCAAACGTTAGGTATCGATGAGGATGGCGATGCCAGTTTCCTGACCGACCACTACGGCGAGGATGCCTTCTCTGTCATCGTCATCGATGAATGTCATCGCTCAGCCTGGGGCAAGTGGTCCGAGGTGCTGCGTCGCAGCCCAAGCGCAATCCACGTTGGGTTGACTGCCACGCCTCGCAAGCTGGAAGGATCGAAACACGCGAGCGACGAGATAAAGGCGGATGAGGCGATTACGGCGCACAACATCCAGTACTTCGGCGAGCCGGTTTACGAGTACTCGCTGACGCAGGCGCAGGAAGACGGGTATCTCGCCGCCTGCGAAATCGTCAAGCGCAAAGCAAGTATCGATGCGCGCGTATTTACGCGCGATGAAATCCTCGCGGCGGGCGTGCAGGACATCAAGACGGGCAAGCGGCTCAAGCGCGAAGATCTCGCAAAAGACCAATACACCGGCAAGGATTTCGACGACGAGCTGTTCATTGACCTGCGCACACCTACGATGTGCGAAGACCTTTTCCAGCTGCTATGCGAGAACGGCGGCCCAGAGCAGAAAGTGATCATCTTCTGCACGCGCGAAATCCACGCCGATCGCGTCGCAATGCGGATGAACAATCTCTATAGCGAATGGTGCAAGCGCAACGGCAGCGTTCCGAAAGACAAGTACGCGTTCAAGTGTATGGGCGGGGCGAACAACGGTGCGGATTTGATCGAGCCCATGCGCGGCAGCGGAGAGCGAGCGTTCATCGCATGCACCGTCGATCTGCTCGAAGCAGGGGTCGATATCGAACGCTTGAACGCCGTGGTCTTCTTTCGTTATCTGCAATCGGCGATCAAGTTTTACCAGATGGTCGGGCGAGGCACGCGCATCCACGAAGAGACACAAAAGTACAAATTCTGGCTGTACGACTACACCGGCGTAACGGATCTTTTCGGAACGGACTTCATCACGAAGCCGCCGCGCTCTGGCAGCGGCAGGGGTGGCGATCACGGGAATGATGACGAGGGCGGCGGTGACGACGAGGGACCCGCCGTCGGTTTGTTGAAGGAACATAAGGTCGTTGTCAATGCCCAAGGTCGCTTCATTCTCGGCGTGCGCGATGGTAAGCCCACGCCGATACCTGTGGACGAATACCGGCGGGAAGTCATCACGCGCGTACTGAGCGAGGCACGCAATCTCGACGATTTTCGTGCGCTGTGGATCGAGACGAAGAAGCGGCGCGAATTGATGGACCACCTGCTCGGCGACAACTTGAGTCCCGAGGTCATTCGCGAAGTCGATCAGATGGGAGATTTCGATCTCTACGACTTCTTTGGTCATTACGGCTACCGCGCTCGCGCACTACGGCGCAGTGAACGCGGCTTTGAATACATCGTCCACAGCAGACCCTGGTTTGCAGGTATGGATGAGCGAGCGGCCACCGTCCTCAGAGCCCTAGCCAATCAGTTCGCGAGGGGTGGCACGGATGCGCTGGAAACATCGGCGTTGTGGGACGTGCCGGAAATCAGTCGGGCCGGCGGGCTCGATGCGCTGCGGTCCGTGGGTCAGCCCGCTCGTGTAGTGCAAGAGGCGAAGACACGGTTGTTTGCAGTATGAAGTTCATTCCTTTGGTTCAGATTGCCAACATTCAACTTGGAAAGATGCTTTCACCCAGAGCTAAGACGGGTGCACGCTATTTCCACTACCTGCGCAATAGGAATGTTCAGTGGGGATACATCGATACGTCTGACTTGGCGCAGATGGATTTTTCCGATGCCGAACGACAGAAGTTCGAGCTGCGTTCCGGTGATCTTTTGGTTTGCGAGGGCGGAGAACCGGGACGTTGCGCGGTGTGGCGGAGCGAAGTCACCAACTGTTACTACCAGAAGGCCTTGCATCGGGTCAGACCGCACGAAGGAAAAGCCGATTCGGAATTTCTTAGTTTGTGGTTGAGACACCAGGCTCTCGTTGGAGCATTCGAGGATAAAAACGCAAAGACAACAATCGCCCATCTGCCGCAGGTTAGGCTCGAGCAGTTACTGGTCCCAGATCTCGGCGTTGAGGAACAGCGTTGCATCGCATCTAGCCTGAAGGCGCAACTAGACGAAGCGGAAGCCGCGCGCCGTGCGGCGCAAGCGCAATTGCGTGAAGTCGCGCGTTTTGCCGATGCGATCGTCCTGGACAGCTTGCGCACTCCACACCTCAGCGAGAGGTCTTTAGGCGATGTGCTGGTGGAGGTGAAGCAAGGTATCGGTGCGCGCTGGGCGGACTATCCAGTGCTGGGTGCGACGAGGGACGGCCTCGCGCCCGCAAAGGAAGCGCCAGGGAAGCATGCCTCGAAGTACAAGCTCGCGTTTCCCGGCACGGTCTTCTACAACCCCATGCGTATCCTGATCGGTTCCATCGCCTTCGTGGATGATGACGATACGGCGGGAATCACCAGCCCGGACTACGTTGCATTGCAAGGGAAGCCGAATACCCTCGATTCGCGCTGGTTCTACTACTGGTTGCGCTCGCCGCTGGGCATGCAATGCATCAATTCGTTGGCACGTGGTGCTGTTCGCGAACGCATGTTGTTTAATCGATTGGCGGAAGGAACCATCCGTCTGCCCGATTTTCAAGTGCAGGCCAAGGCATCAAAGGCCCTCAAGAAACTTAAGCAGCTTCGTCGGTCAGCCGCCGCCCAACTCGCCGAGATCGAACGTCTGCCGCAGAAGCTGCTGGCGCAAACTTTCAACACACAAGGAGAAGTGACATGACGAGCAAGAAGATCAGCAAACAGCACCGGGCTACGTTCGATGGCATCCGCCATACCGATGAAGTCGGCAGTGAGTACTGGCTGGCGAGGGAGCTGGCCAAGGTGTTGGAGTATTCCGAGTACAGGCATTTTCTGCCCGTCATCGAACGTGCGCGAGTAGCTTGCGAGACCAGCCGGCAGGAGGTTGCTGACCATTTCGAGGATATCCTCGGAATGGTCGATATTGGCTCCGGCGCGCAGCGCGAAGTCGACGACGTGCGTCTGTCGCGGTACGCCTGCTACTTGATCGTGCAGAATGGCGACCCTTCCAAGCCGGTGATCGCAAACGGCCAGACGTACTTCGCCATTCAGACGCGGCGCCAAGAACTGGCGGACGATCGGAAGTTCTCGCAACTATCCGAAGATGAAAAGCGTCTGACCATCCGCAACGAACTGGCCACGCACAACAAGCATCTCGCCGCGGCGGCCAAGGATGCTGGCGTGGACTCGGCGCTCGATTACGCGATCTTCCAGGACCATGGCTACAAAGGGTTGTATGGCGGCTTAGGCGCGAAGGACATCCACTCACGCAAGGGGTTAAAGAAGAGCCAGAAGATTCTCGATCACATGGGCAGCACGGAGCTTGCTGCGAATCTATTCCGTGCCACGCAGACGGAGGAAAAGTTGCGTCGAGATGTCGTGCGCGGCAAGACACAGGCCAACCGAACGCATCTCGAGGTTGGTCGCAAGGTGCGAGAGACCATCAAGGAACTGGGCGGCACCATGCCGGAACACTTGCCTTCGCCGGAACGCAGCATTCAGCAGCTCGAATCGGCGAAGAAGAAGCAACTGAAAAAGAAACTAGACCCCTAATGTCGAGCCCCAAGAAACGCTCTGCCGTCAAACGACCCAAAGCCATCGCATCTACCCAATCACTGTCCGCTTTCGTCAAGAGCATCTGTGATGTGATGCGGCGTTCGAATTGCGCGAGCGCCCTGCAGTACGTTCCGGAGCTGACGTGGATTTTGTTCCTGCGCATTCTCGATGCGCAGGAAATGCGGGACGCAGAACAGGCGGAAGCGCTGGGAGTGGACTTCTCGCCTGCGCTGCGTACCCCATATCGTTGGCAGGACTGGGCGGCGCCGTGGTCGGACAAGCCCGAGCATCCCATCACCAGCGATGGCAAAGCACAGGGTTGGAAACGCCAGGAGCTGTTCGCCGCCGGCGATGGCAAGCTGTTCGAGTTCATCAACAACGAACTGCTATCGCACCTGCATGCGCTCGACGTGGATCGGCGCACGGGGTTGCCCAATCCGGCCGCGACACCGAAGCAACGCATCATCGGCCGCATCATGACGGCGGTGGAAAGAGTGCGCGTGGATTCGGAGACGAACCTGCGCAACATCCTCGACCTCGTGCACGAGATCAGTATCGATCACATCGACGACACGCATTTCTTCACGCTGTCGCAGGTGTATGAAGATTTGCTGCTGAAGATGGGCGAAAAGAATTCGGATGGCGGTCAATTCTTTACGCCACGCGAGGTGATCCGGGCGATGGTGCATACGGTGAACCCTTCGCTGGGACAAACGGTGTACGACCCCTGTTGCGGCACAGGCGGCTTTCTTGCGGTCGCATACGAGCACATGGAGCGCAAGCTAGGCGGTGCGCCGGTCAGCACGGATCTCGAGAAGCTCAAACACGAAACCTTTTTCGGGCGGGAGAAAGAAAATCTCGTGTTCCCGATCGCGCTGGCGAATCTGGTGTTGCACGGGATCGATCAACCGAACCTGTGGCATGGCAACGCGCTGACCGGTCGTGCGACTTACGGCGCGCTGTTCAATCACGCTCCTGCCTTTTTCGATGTGATCCTGACCAACCCGCCCTTCGGCGGCAAAGAAGGCACAGACGCACAGAAAAACTTCTCCTACCAGACCAGTGCCACGCAGGTGTTGTTCTTGCAGAAGATCCTTTCCGAGCTTGCACCCGGCGGAACGTGCGGCATCGTGTTGGATGAAGGGCTTCTGTTTCGTACGAACGAGAGCGCCTTTGTCGAAACCAAGCGCAAGCTCTTGGATGAGTGCGATCTGTGGGCCATTGTTAGCTTGCCCGGAGGCGTGTTCTCGACAGCGGGCGCAGGCGTGAAGACAAATCTGCTGTTCTTTACTAAAGGAAAGAAGACTGAGCGCATCTGGTACTACGACTTGTCGTGGGTCAAAGTCGGCAAGAAGACGCCGATGACGCTTGCGCATTTCGGATTCGGCAAGAACGGAGCACCGCTCGCGGACGACGCGTTGCCTGCCGCACTCGTGAGGGATTGGCGAGCAGACGAAGCCAATGGCAAAAAGCCGTTCCCAAGTTACGCGCGGCTCCTGGCTTCACGAGGTAACGAGCGCTATTCGTGGACCGTGGATTTCGCCGCCCGCCGCGCTCAGGCGCGCGAGGAGATGCAGCCATTGCTCGAACAGGCTGGTTTGATCAAGGCGGTAGTCGTCGAGCTAAAGGAGAAATTGAAGCGGCTGAAGAAGGACAAGACCGACGTGGCAAGCATCGCGGCCACGGAAGCTGATATTCGCGAGAAGGAGCGCACGGCACGTGAATTGGAAGCCCAGGCTGCCGCCATCGATGCAGCAATATTTGACCTCAAGGCCGTGAATCCGAATGCAGTGACGCTCGTCGATGAGCGCACACCGGAACAACTCATCGAGTCGATCGCGATGCACGGTCGGACGGTTAACGCCGCGTTGGACAGGCTTCGCAAACTACTAACGTGATGCCCAAAGACTACGCTCTCGCTTGGTCGATGGGGAATGGCTGATTAGCAGAGGTCATGCGGACATTGGAGGACCGACACCGTCCGTGGTGCCGCGGGACTCCCGTTGGTCCTCACCCAACGCATTACGATCACCCATCCGCGATCGCTTATCGCCTATCGCCTTCTAAAAAAACCCTGTAACCACTTTGTAACCCCCCCATTACCGACCCTGCTACCGGCGTGCGGCTACAGTGCGCGCCCTATGTCCATCACGCTCGATCAAGTTACTAAGCGGTACCAAGGCGCGCCGGTCGTCAATGACGTGTCGTTGGAGGTCGCAGAAGGCGAGTTCTTCGTGTTGCTCGGCCCCAGCGGCAGCGGCAAGAGCACGCTGTTGCGCGCCATCGCCGGTCTGACCGGTGTCGACCACGGCCGCATCGCTTTGCACGGCAAGGACGTCACGCATGTGTCAGCGCGCGAGCGCGGCGTGGGGCTCGTGTTTCAGAACTACGCGCTGTTTCGTCACATGACGGTGGGCGAGAACATCGAATTTGCCTTGCGCGTGCGCCGCCAGAAGGCCGCCGAGCGCCGCGCACGGCGCAAGGAATTGCTACGCCTGGTCGCACTCGAAGGCATGGATGATCGCTTGCCGACGCAGCTCTCCGGCGGTCAGCAGCAGCGCGTCGCTGTGGCGCGTGCGCTGGCGCACAAGCCGCAGGTGTTGTTGCTCGATGAGCCCTTCGGCGCGCTCGATGCCAAGATTCGCGAAGGCTTGCGTCGCACGATTCGCGAAGTGCAGCGCGAACTCAACATCACCACGGTGCTCGTCACGCACGATCAAGAAGAGGCTTTTGCGCTGGCCGATCGTATCGGCGTCATGAATTTGGGCCGCCTGCTCGAGGCGGCGAGTCCCACGGAGTTGTACGCCACACCCGCGACGCGTTTTGCCGCGACGTTCCTGGGCGCTGCGAACCTGTTGCTCGCACGACAAAGCGCCGACGGCATTCGCTTCGGCGCAGCGCCCGTCTCCGGACGCGGTTCGGACAAGCTTGGGCGTGAGCACGAGGTGGTGGCCGTGGTGCGGCCGGAAGAAATCGAGCTTGCGCCGACGCGCGATGATTTGCGGACGAATTTCATCGCGAATGGCGCCATCGAAGAAATCGTCTTTACCGGTGCGCTCGAGCGCATGCGCGTACGGCTCGACGATCAGGCACTCGCCGCGCAGCTCGCGCCCGGTGAAGCCTCTGCCGTGCCTATTCTGGAGGCGACGCGCACCCAGCACGAGCAGCGCAGTTTCCCTTTGCAACTGGGTCAGCCGGTGGCGATCGGCGTGCGCCGCATTCATGTGCTGCCGACGCCTTTGTCGAGCTACACCGTGTGCGCGCCGGACCCAGCGGCGGCCGAGCGCCTGGCGCAACATCCGTTCCTCGTCGAACTTGCGGCTCGCATGAAGACGCGCATCGTCTCGCGCGTCGAGCCCGCCTTGGCGAGCGCCAACGGCGCACGCGCGCAGACCCCCATTTCGGGTGTGGCCGTCATTGGCGGACGTGCGGATGCGATGACGCAGACGCAATGGCTGCTCGAGAACGGTGCGGCCGAGGTGCTCGTTCTGCCCACGCACATCGCGCCGCCGCAGCGCGTGTTGATTCATTGGCTGGACGACGAAGCGCGTCGCGCGACGCTCGCCGTTGCTGCGAGCTTGCTGCGCCACGTGCCGGCCGAGGCCGTCTACGTCGGCATCATGCCGGAAGGCGCGAGCGATACGCAGCGGCCCTTCGGCGTGCGCACGCTCCTCGATGCACGCTCGGAGGCGCAAGCCGTGCATGGCTTGGAGATGCGCACGGAGCTGCGCTTCGGCATGGCAGCAGAAGAACTGCATCGCCAGCTCACCGAGTCCGGCGATCAGATGCTGATTCTCGGCATCTCGGATCTGCAGCAATTCCACAGCACGTTTGCGAGCTTGTTGACGATGCCCACGCCGTGTTCGCTGATGGTCGTTTATCGGCCGAGCGAGAAGTAGCGTGCAACGTTCAATGTCCTTGCGCTCGTTGTGGCGGGTCGTCGTATGCGCGCTGTTCGCCGTGGTATGCGTGGCGTGCGGCGGTGGCGATTCCAAACCCATCACCTTGCTCAATGTGAGCTACGACCCCACGCGCGAGCTGTATCGCGATATCAATGTCGCGTTCCGGCGCGGTTGGGAGGCGCGCACGGGAGAGCGTGTGTTCGTGCGCCAGTCGCATGCCGGCTCGGGCAGCCAAGCGCGCGCCGTGATCGATGGCTTGCACGCCGATGTCGTGACGCTCGCGCTGGCCTATGACATCGATTCGATCCAGCGCAAAGGCAAACGCCTGGGCGCGAATTGGCAGACGCGCTTTCCCGATAACAGCTCACCGTACGTCTCGACGATCGTATTCCTCGTGCGCGCAGGTACTCCGAAACAGATTCGCGATTGGCCTGACTTGTTGCGACCTGGCATCGAAGTCGTGACGCCGAATCCGAAGACCTCCGGCGGTGCGCGCTGGAATTACCTGGCGGCGTGGGGTTATGCGTTGCATCGAGAGCTCGGCGGCGATTGGCGCAAGCTCGACGACCCTGCCGCTAGCGAAGAAGTGCGTGCGGCGCAGGCTGCGGCCGAACGCTTCGTCGCGGAACTCTACAAGCGTGTACCCGTGCTCGATGCCGGTGCGCGCGCGTCGACGAATACCTTCGTACAGCGCGAGATCGGCGATGTGCTGATCGCCTGGGAAAACGAAGCGCAGCTGGCGAGGAAGGTGCTCGAGCCGGGCACGGTAGAAATCGTCGTGCCTTCAGTGAGCGTGCTCGCCGAACCGCCGGTGGCAGTCGTCGACACGGTCGTCGATCGGCGTGGCACGCGGCGAGTGGCCGAAGCCTACCTGCAGTTCTTGTATACGCCCGCCGGCCAAGAAATTGCGGCGCGACACTACTTCCGTCCGCGCAACCCGGAAGTGCTGGCGCGTCACGGCGAGCAATTCCCGACGCTCGAACTGTTCACGGTCGCAGAACTGTTCGGCAACTGGAATGCCGTGCATCAAGCGCACTTTGCCGATGGCGCCGTCTTCGATCGAATCTACGGCATCGGCGCGCCATGATTTCGCCTGCTCGTTTTGCCAGCCGCGATGCACTCTAACTTTCGCCAACCTTCCATATTGCCGGGGTTCGGGCTGACGCTCGGGTTCTCGACCTTCTTCCTGTGCGCGATCGTCTTGTTGCCGCTCGCGGCGCTGGTAATGAAAACGGCGTCGATGGGCTGGGATGATTTCATCGACGTGCTCACCGATCCGCGCGCGGTCGCCTCGTATCGACTGTCGTTCGGCGCGGCCATGTTGGCGGCGGCAATCAACAGCGTGTTCGGTTTCTTGATCGCCTGGACGCTCGTTCGTTATGAGTTTCCAGGCCGCGCGCTCATCGATGCGCTCATCGATATGCCCTTCGCCTTGCCGACTGCCGTTTCTGGCATCGCACTGACGGCGGTATTCGCGCAGAACGGTCCCGTCGGCCAGTTCCTGGCGCCGCTCGGCATCAAAGTGGCTTACACCTGGATCGGTGTCGTCGTCGCGTTGACCTTGATCGGATTGCCGTTCGTCGTGCGCTCGGTGCAACCGGCCTTGCTCGAAGTGCAGCGCGACCTCGAAGATGCTGCGGAAACGCTCGGCGCCGGTCGCTTCTATGTATTCCGGCGCATCATTCTGCCCACGGTGCTGCCCGCGTTGTTGACGGGCTTTACGCTCGCCTTCGCGCGCGGTGTGGGCGAATACGGTTCGGTCATTTTCATTGCCGGCAACCTGCCGATGAAGACCGAAATCACCCCGCTGCTCATCGTCATCAAGCTCGAACAATTCGAATACGCGGCTGCCGCAGCGCTTGGCTTCATCATGCTGATCATGTCGTTCGTCTTGCTGCTGTCGATCAACTTGATTCAAACCTGGGGGCGGCGCCGTCTGGTGGCGTCGGGTCGCTGATGAGTGCGGGTCCCAACAAGGCGTTACTGGCAGAGATCGCGAGCCGGCCGGGACGCGACACGCTCGCCTCGGTGCTGATCAAGTGGTCCTTCATCGGTTTGTCGCTGGTGTTCCTGGGCGGGTTGTTGTTCGCACCCTTGATCACCGTCTTTGCGACGGCGCTCGGCAAGGGCTACGAGATGTATTTCGCGACGTTCAAGGATCCGGACACGATCGCGGCAATTCGTTTGACGCTGACGACGGCGGCGATCGTCGTGCCCTTGAATACGGTGTTCGGGATCAGCGCCGCCTGGGCGATCGCCAAGTTCGAGTTCAAGGGCAAGAGCATGTTGATCACACTGATCGATTTGCCGATCGCCGTCTCACCGGTCATCTCGGGGCTCGTTTATGTGTTGTTGTTCGGTATGCAAGGCTGGTTTGGTCTATGGCTGCAAGAGAACGACATCAGCATCATTTACGCCTTGCCGGGGATCGTGCTCGCGACCATGTTCGTGACGTTCCCGTATGTCGCCCGCGAGCTGATTCCGCTTATGCAGCAGCTCGGCAACGACGAGGAAGAAGCGGCCATTACGCTCGGGGCCGGCGGGCTCATGACTTTCTTTCATGTCACCTTGCCAAAGGTGCGTTGGGGTTTGGTCTATGGCGTGATTCTTTGCAACGCGCGCGCGATGGGCGAATTCGGCGCGGTCTCGGTGATCTCGGGTCACATCCGCGGCTTGACGACCACGATGCCATTGCATGTCGAGATGCTGTACAACGAGTACAACTTCGTCGGCGCATTCGCCGTGGCTTCGTTATTGACCATGCTCGCGGTCGTGACTCTCATCATCAAGACACTGGTCGAATGGCGCACGGGCATACGTAAGCATTGATGCGATGCTGATCGACCGCACTCAAGCCTTCTTCGATCGACTCAAGGTCGATATCTCGCGCGCGACGCTCGGCGTATGGATTGCCGCCATCAATGTCGCGGTCGTACTGCTCGTCGTCGGCGGCATCTCCATCTCGGCGATCGGTTCATTGCGCAATTTGGCCGATCAGCAAGGCCAGTCGCGCGTTCAACTTGCTGGCGCCATGGCGCGCGAGGAGCTGCGCCGCTTCGGTGAAGACGCGCTGACGCACGCACAAAGCGTTGCGGATCGTCAGACCTTGCAGCGCCTGCTCAGCGAGCGCCAAACCGAAGCCATCACTCCTTACTTACGTCGCTCCTGCAATACCGAAACGATTGCGGCATGCGCCGTTTTCGAAGGCGGCGTGCTCATCGCTCAAGCGGGCGCCGAGTTGCCGTGGGAGCTGATCGCACGCACCGCGGAGGAACAGGGCGAACATTTTCTCGCGTCCCTCGAAGGCATGCGCTACGCGGTGATGGGCGCTGCGGCGTCATTGAGCGGTGTGCCTGAGCGGCGGCTGTATGTCGCGCGCATGTTCGACGTAAAGCTCGCCGCGCGCTTGAGTGAACGCGTGGGGCTGGATATTCAGCTCGTGGCCTATCGCAGTTTCATTGCGAATCAGAACACCGATGCCTTCACGCGGCTGCATTCCGCTGGCTTGTCGGATGGTCGCTCTGCGGTGGCGCGGCTCGATGCGCCGGATGTCTACGCGGCGAGTTTTCCCCTGTTTGCCGCAACCGGCGAAGCCATCGCTTTGCTCGAAGCGAGGTTGCCGACGCGCGATATCGATGCGTCGGTCGGCAGTCTCGTCAAACGTCTGTTGGTGACCGCAATCGTGCTGGGCGCATTGGCCGTATTGGCAGGCGTGTTGTTGGGCAATCAGGTCACAGGACCCGTCAGCACGATCACGGATGCCGCTGAGCGCCTGGGACAAGGCGACTTCTCGACCTCCATTCCCATCGGCGGCACTCAGGAAGTCGGCAAGTTGGCACGCACGATGGAAGACATGCGCAATAACCTCGTCGAACTCACCGGCACACTGCGAAGGCGTGAGGCGGAAGCGCAAGCCATGTTGTCCGGCATCGTCGAAGGTGTGTACGCCGTCGATAAATCGCGTGTCATTCGCTATTTGAACCCGCAAGCAGCACGCCTGCTCGGCGTCCAGCCAGAGCAGGCGATCGGACGCTTTTGTGGCGATGTGCTGAAGCCTTGCCTGGAAAATGGGCAGCGGCCTTGTGAGACGAATTGCCCGATTTTGCATGCGCGCACCGAAGGCAGCGCGCAAGCGACCGAACGATTGGCGCTCGATGGTGGTTCACCGCGCACGACGATCATTACCAGCGCCGCGCCCGTCGACGAATTGCAGGTGCAGGTGATTCGCGATGAAACCGAACTCGAAGGCGTGCGGCGCGCACGTGACTCGGTGCTCGCGAATATTTCTCATGAGTTTCGTACGCCGCTGGCAGCGCAGCTCGCATCGATCGAGTTGTTACGTGAAGGCATGGATACCTTGCCGCTCGATCAGCAAAAAGAACTCGTGTTATCGCTCGAGCGCGGCACATTGCGGCTGACGAACTTGATCGACAACTTGCTCGAAAGCGTACGTATCGAATCGGGACAACTCGATATTCGCTATCAAAGCGTGGCGATTGCCGAGTTGATCGAAGATGCCGAAACGTTGATCGGCGCGCTGCTGAAACAACGTCAGCAACGCATCGAAGCGTCGATTCCGGAAGACCTGCCGCACGTCGAGGGCGACGGTCCGCGCCTGACGCAGGTATTCGTCAATCTGATTGCTAACGCGAGCAAATACGCGCCTGAGAACAGCGTGGTACGCGTAGGCGCGATGGATCAACGAACGCATGTGCGCGTATGGCTCGAAGACGAAGGGCCCGGGGTGCCTGAAATCGAATCTGGTTCGATTTTCCAGCGCTTTTATCGCGGTCCAGAACAGGAGCCCGAGCCCGGCGGGCTCGGCTTGGGACTGTGGATCGTCAAATCCATCATCGATCGTCACGACGGTGCAATTCGCGCCAGTCGCGTCGGCGAGCGGACACGCTTCGAAGTGGATCTGCCGAAGCGTCAGCGCGCCGACATCTGATGGCGCGCCGGCAAGTGTTGGGGCATTTCCTCAATGCCAGTTGGAATCAGGCCTGCGCGTCGACCGTGTCACTCTGACCAGATCACCAGATCACTCAAATCTTCAATGAAAATCCTTTCTGCCGACGACGATAAAGATCTCCTGGCGTTGATTGCATTTACGCTGTCGCAAGCCGGCTATCTGGTCGTGAAAGCCGAAGACGGTCCTACTGCGATCCGCGCGTTCGAGGCAGAAGCGCCCGACCTCGTGATTCTCGACATCAACATGCCAGGTCAAAGCGGGTTCCAGGTGTGCGCGGCGATCCGCGCAAAGTCGCGCGTACCCGTCATGATGTTGACCGTCCGCGGCGAAGAAGAGGATTTGGTGAAAGCACTGGAGCTCGGCGCGGACGATTATCTGACGAAGCCGTTCAGTCCGCGCACGCTGTTGGCGCGTGTCAAAGCGTTGTTGCGTAGAGCCGGGATGGAAAACGCGGCGCCGTTGGCGGCCGGTCGCATTCGACTCGATCTGGATGAACACACGGTGCAAGTCGGCGGCGGTACACCCTTGCGGCTGACGAAGCTCGAGTTGCGATTACTGCAGATGCTGCTTGCGAACGCGGGTCATACGGTGAGTTCGGAT
>CAZIXV010000065.1:0-15301 GCA_964543105.1 uncultured Steroidobacteraceae bacterium | reverse complement strand
TCCGTCGCCTCGGGCGTGTCGAACAGGTCCGCGATCATCGAGGCACTGGCCGCCTCTTCGCCTTCAACTTCCGCGATCGTCGCAAATTTCCAGATGCCGCGCATCGAGCGCTCGAGCGTTGCTTTCAAAATCACTTGATCGCCTGGTTCGACGGGTTTGCGAAAACGCGCATTGTCGATACCGACGAAATACATCGGGCGTTCGGCATCCGGATACACGCCGGCGGTCACGAAAGCAAGGATGCCAGCCGCCTGTGCGAGCGCTTCGAGGATCAGGACCCCGGGCATGACCGGACGATGCGGAAAATGACCAGGAAAAAAATTCTCATTGAACGTGACATTCTTCAGCGCGCGGATGGATTTGCCAGCCTCGCACTCCAACACCCGATCGACGAGCAGAAACGGATAGCGGTGCGGTAGCCGCCGCATTACTTCGTTGATGTCCATCCGCAAAACTTCTGTCATTCGATGTCCTCATTCTCCCGGTCTATATCCGTGCGGCGCTGTCGACGCACGACTTCATCGAGCTGGTGGAAACGCGCGGCATTTTTGCGAAAACGAGTCGCTACGTCGACCGTGAGACTTCCCGAGTAAAGCCCCGGATTGCGAATGCTCGTGGAGACGAACGACTTGCCAGTCACTGCGACGTCATCGCACAGCGTGAGCTGACCGCCGATGCCGACCTGTCCGCCGATCATGCAGCGCTCGCCGAGCGTCGTACTGCCGGCGATGCCCGACTGCCCTGCCATCACCGTATGTGCGCCAATGTTCACGTTGTGGGCGATGTGAACCTGATTATCGAGCTTCACGCCGTCACCAATGATGGTGTCTTCGATGGCGCCGCGATCGATCGTCGACTTGGCGCCAATGTCGACATCGTTGCCGATGCGCACGCTGCCGACTTGCGGAATCTTGACCCAGGTACCGCGATCCGGAGCAAAGCCAAATCCGTCAGAACCGACAACGACGCCTGCGTGAAGCACGCAACGCTCGCCGATGATCACGTCTTGATACACCGTGACGTTCGCGATCAAACGTGTGTCTGCGCCGATACGAGCGCCGCCCATCACCACGCAGCCCGGACCAACGACCGCCCGCGCTTCAATAACGGCGCCCGCTTCAATGACGGCATTCGGACCGATCGACGCGCTGGGATCGACGCTTGCAGAAGCATCCACGACTGCACTTGGATGACGCCCCGCAGGTGCTGCGGGCGGCGGGTACAACAGCGCTGCGATGCGCGCGTAAGTCGCGTACGGGTTGGATGACAGCAGCGCCGGCACGGGTGATTCGCTCGCGAGCTTGGGATCGAGCACTACGGCGCCGGCTTGGGTCTGCGCCAAGTGACGCTTGTAGCGCGGATTCGCGAGAAACGTGATCGATTCGGAATCGGCTCGCTCGATCGTCGCGACGCGCGAAATGCGCGCGTCAGGATCGCCCTGCAATGTGCAGCCGAACCGAACAGCGAGCTCGCCGAGCGTAAACGTCATGGCCGCGGCACGCCCGCTACGATTTAAGGTTTCGCGCCGCTGGTCTTCGCGCGAGCCTGCAATGCAGAGAGCACTTGCGCGGTGATATCGATCGCTTCATTGCGATACAGCACGCCTTCACCGAGCACGAGATCGTAGTTCTGCGCTTTCGAATAAGCCTGCACTTCCTGCATCAACGAACGCTGCAGTTTGCCGAGTTCTTCATTGCGGCGCAGGTTCAGATCTTCGACGTATTCGTTCTGTTTGCGCGTGAGATCGCGTTGGCTGTCGCGCAACTCCTTCTCCGCATTGCGACGCTCGCTTTCCGCCATCACGGCGCCATCGCGCTGCAAGCGTTCTTCTTTCTTTTTGACATCATTTTGCTGCGAAACGATTTCGCGTTGCCGTGGCGCGAACTCATCTTGCAGGGCTTGCATCGCCGTCTTCGCCTGGGGTGCTTCCTCGAGCAACCGCGGCACGTTGACGAAGCCGATCTTCATCTGCGCCTGTGCGGCGCCGAACGGCGCCAACAGCGCCAACCCAAGTGCGATCACAAATCCAATAGCGCTCAAACGTCCCATCTTCGCTGAACCTCGCCGGATCGAATGTCGAAAAAATTAAAATGCCTGACCGATGGAGAACTGAAAGCCCTCGGTCTCATCACCGAATTGCGTCGCCGTCCTGGGTTCATCATTGAGTGGGATGGCGTAGCTGAAGCGGAATACACCCAGCGGCGCAAGCCATTGCACGGCGACACCTGCCGACTGCTTGAGTTGATCATAACTGAAGCCGTAATCGATCGTCGGCCCTGGCGTGACGCCATCGGGTGACGGTCCGCGGAAACCCAGATCCTGATCCGAGAACACATTGCCGATGTCGAAGAAGAGACTGAAGCGTGCGCTGTTGCGCCACTTCTCCGGCATGGGCAGCAACAGTTCGGTCTGGACGACCGTTTTGATGTTGCCGCCATAGGGTCGCTCGAAACTATCCTGGGGTCCCAAGCGGCTTTCGCGGAAACCACGCACCGAATCCGGACCGCCCGCGAAATATTGCCGGTACGGTGGCAGTGCAGTCGTATCGCCGAGCGCTTTGCCGTAGGCCAGCTCAGCATTGAACATGAGCGTAAAGCCACGCCAGATCGGCAAGAAATGCAGCAGATCGTAGGAAGCGGTAGCGAACTCGACATCACTGCCAGGCAAGGTGTAGCCGACATTGAAGCGATGACGCGTGCCGCGATCGGCGAAGATCGCGCGGTTGCGCGAGTCATAGCTCCAACCGACGTTCAATTCGAACGTATTGAACTCGGTGCCATAGCCATTCAAATCCGAGCCATCGAAGCTGCACACACCATCGAAATTCCAATCGATACACGACGGCTGGCGTTGCTTACCGTTGTTGCGCACCCATTCGATCGCCTGCTCGGCGCTGCCGAAATTTGTCGTGACCAGTTCGGCGTGCTGCACCGACACACCCAGACTGAAATACTGATACTCGCTGATCGGATAGTCGTAGCTCAGGCCAGCGGTTGCCGTCGTCGTGTCGAAATCCGAGGTCGCAGACGTGTATTGCTTCACGTCGCGATAACCGACCGACACCGTACGACGCACGCCATCGATCGTGGTGTAAGGATCGGTGTGTGAGAACGCGTAGGACTTCGCATAGCGGCCCGAATTGAGCTCGAGCTGCACGCGATTGCCGCTACCCATGAAGTTCGAGTGCGTGAAGTTGCCGCTCAACACGACAGACTGCGATTCCGAATAGCCGACGCCGCCACCGAACTGCCCGGGCAGACCTTCCTTGATATCGAAATCGACATCGACGAGATCGTTCGTCCCCGGCACCGGATTGGTTTCAAACTCGACGTTCTCGATGAACGGCAACCGCTGAATGCGCTGCTTGGAACGCTCGACATTGGCATTCGACAAATAGGCGCCTTCGAGCTGACGCATTTCGCGGCGGAACACTTCATCGTTCACGCCGGAGGTGCCGTTGAAATTCACGCGGCGCACGTACACACGATTCTTCGGTTCGACGACGAAGGTCAGTGAAATCTCTTTCGTGTCCGGATCGATTTGCGGGACGGGATCAATCGTTGCGAACGCATAACCATCGAAGCCGAGCCGCTGCTTCATCGCTTCCGAACTGACGGTGATCATGCGACGCGAATAGGTGTCGCCGGGCTTGATGAAGATGAGGCGGTTCAGTTCTTCCTCGGAGACGACGAGGTTGCCCGCAAGCTTCACTTCCGAAACCTTGAAGACATCGCCTTCTTCGACATTGATCGTGATGAAGATGTCGTCCTTCTCGGGTGCGATCGCAACTTGGGTCGAAGTGACGGCGAAATTCGCGTAGCCCCGATCCATGTAGTGAGAACGCAATTTCTCCAGATCGCCTTGCAATGCTTCGCGTGCGTAACGATCGTCCTGGCGATACCACGACAGCCAATTCGGCGTCTGCAATTCAAACTCTTCACGCAGTTCGTCATCGGAGAACGCCGTGTTGCCCGCGATGTTGATCTGACGAATTTTGGCGCGCTTGCCTTCGGCGATATCGACCGTGACTTTGACCTTGTTGCCCGGTACTTCTTCGACCTGCGTATCCACGCGTACGGCGTATTTGCCGCGCGAGAAGTATTGATCCGTGAGGTATTGCTTCACTTCATCGAGCGTGGACTGATCGAAGGTCTTGCCGGTGGCGAGCCCGACGTTGCGCAGCGAACGCTGCAGATCTTCGGTCTTGATGTCCTTGTTGCCCTTGATCTCGAAGCTTTCGATCGAGGGCCGCTCCAGAACCGCAACGACGAGCGTGCCGCCTTCGCGCCGCATTTCGACATCACGGAAAAAACCGGTGGAATACAGCGCGCGCAAGGCTTCGGAGATGCGGCGCTGATCGAGCCGATCGCCGATGTTCACGGGTAGATAGTTGTACACCGTGCCTTCGGAAATACGCTGCAATCCTTCGATCCGAATATCGCCGACGGTGAAGCCGCTGCCGCTCTGGGCGAGCGCGCTGGCAGGCAACGTTCCAGCGGCAGCGCCGGCCGCGAGCACGAGCGTCGCGTGAATGATGGCTCTCAGTCGCATCGAATTATTCGAACCTTCAGTTTATGTGCCGGGCGATATCGTTATAGAAGGCCAGCGACATCATCAAAAGCAGCATGGCAATGCCGATTTGCTGGCCGACGAGCTGTGCCCGTTCTGAGACCGGCCCGCCCTTGACCAGTTCCGCAAGCTGATAAACGACCTGTCCGCCGTCGAGAATCGGGATCGGCAACAGATTCAAAACGCCGAGACTGATGCTGATCAGCGCCAGCGTCCCCAAAAAGACGCGCCAGCCTTGCCGCGCCGCGAAACCCGTGGCTTCGGCAATTCCTACCGGGCTGGACAAATTCTTGAGCGACACATCGCCCGTCACCATGCGCCCGACGATGCGCAGTGTGAACAAAGACGTATCCCATGTCTTGGCCGCGGCATGAGAAATGGCGGCCAGCGCGCCATATTTTTCCAAGCCGAGCATGTCATCGGTCGTGCGGCCGCTTTCGAGCGGCTGATTGACGGGCTGCACGCCGATCAAGCCGACCGTGGTGTTGCCGACTGTCTGTTCGCCGACCGTGAGCGGGACCGTGAATGTCTCGCCATTGCGATCGACTTCGAGCGTGACATCCCTGCCCGCGCTCGGCCCAACGAGGCGCACGAGTTGGCCGAAATCCTCGATCGGCTGGCCATCGAATTGCAGAATCCGATCGCCTGTTTGCAGCCCTGCTTGCGCTGCGGCGCTGTCCGGCAGCACCCGCTCGATGATGGCCGGCAGCCGCGGGCGCCAGAAATCGAAGCCCAGGCCCGGCAGCAATTGTTGCGCATCGGTCAGCGCGCGCTGTTGATTCCCGGTATCGAGCGCGAGATTGCGGATGTCGCCGTCCACGCCTTGGACGCGCAGGTTGATGACACCGTCATTCACCAAGTCATCGATGACCGCGAGCATCGTGCCTTCGAGCGTATGCACCGCTTTGCGATCCACGGCCACGATCAGGTCTTCGTACTCGAGGCCGGCCTGCGCGGCGATCGAGTTGGGCTGCACTTCCCCGACGATCGGCCGCAATGACGGCACGCCGGCGACGAACAGCACCCAATAAATGAACACGGCAAAAAACAGATTGAACGCCGGACCTGCCAGCAACACCGCAATACGCTTCCAGACCGGCTGGCGATTGAAGGCGCGATGCGCTTCGGACTCGGGCACATTGCCTTCGCGTTCATCGAGGAGCTTCACATAACCGCCGAGCGGAATCGCGGCGATCACATATTCGACGGGATCCTTACCAGCTGTGCGTTGCCACAACGGCTTGCCAAAGCCGATCGAAAACCGCAGCACGCGGATGCCGAGGCGGCGCGCGACCCAGAAATGGCCGTATTCGTGCACCGCGACGAGGATGCCGATCGCGACGATGAACGTCACGATCGCCGTAAAAATTTCGCCGGGCGTGTCGGGAGAAATCATGCGTCTACCCCTGCGGCAAGGTTGCAGCCGCCTACCGCAACCTGTGCCTGCCGTCGCGACCACTCATCGGCCGCGAGCACATCTTCCAACGAGTTCACTGAACGCACGCTGTGTTGCTCGAGCACGGTCTCGATGACGCGCGGAATGTCCGTGAATCCCAGACGACGCTCCAAGAAAGCCTGAACTGCAACCTCATTGGCTGCATTCAGCACCGCCGGCGCCGTGCCGCCTTGTCCCGCGACCGTGATCGCAAGCGACAAGCAAGGAAACCGCGCCAGATCGGGGGCTTCGAACTCGAGCCGTCCAGCCTGCACGATGTCGAGCGATTCTACACCCGACTCGATGCGCTCCGGCCATCCCAACGCATGAGCAATCGGCACGCGCATATCGGGGTTGCCCAATTGCGCAAGCATCGAGCCATCGCAGTATTCGACCAGGGAATGCACGATGCTTTGCGGGTGGACGACGACTTCCACGCGATCTGGCGTCAAGTCGAACAGCAGGCAGGCCTCGATCAGCTCGAGTCCCTTGTTCATGAGTGTCGCCGAATCCACCGAAATCTTGCGGCCCATGTTCCAGCGCGGGTGGGCGCAGGCCTGCTCTGGCGTGACGCACCGCATGTGCTCTGCACTCGTGCGCAGAAACGGCCCGCCGGACGCGGTGAGCAGCACTTTGCGCACGCCGCGCGGATGATCGCCAGCCTGACATTGGAAAATTGCGTTGTGCTCGCTGTCGACGGGCAGCAACGTCGCACCCGAATTGCGCACGGCGCTCATGAATAGCGGCCCCGACATCACGAGCGCTTCTTTGTTCGCAAGCAGAATCCGCTTGCCAGCCTGCGCACCCGCCAATGCCGACGGCAAACCGGCCGCACCGACGATGCCGGCGACGAGGGTGTCCACACGCTCGTGCGCGGCGATCTGTACGAGCGCATCCGCGCCGCTCAACACTCGCGCCGAAATCTGCGCATGCTTGAGTTCTTCCTCGAGGCGCTGCGCATCTGCGGCGGCGGAGACCACGACGAATTCTGGCCGATGGACGAGGCACTGTTCGCGCAAGCGCGCGATGTTGGTGTTCGCCGTAAGCGCGACAACTTTGAAGCGCTCGGAATGGCGGGCGATGACATCCAAGGTGCTCACACCGATGCTGCCGGTGGAGCCGAACACCGCCACACGCTGGCTTGCCGTCATGGCAGCAATTCCAGCCAGAGCATCATGAACAGGAACACCGGCGCCGCAGAGGTCACGCTATCCACGCGATCCAACACCCCGCCGTGGCCGGGCAAGATCGTGCCGCTGTCCTTCAATCCTGCATGGCGTTTGAACAAGCTCTCGGTGAGATCGCCGATCACCGCGGCAATCACGACCACTGCACACACGAGCGCGAATGGCGCCGCATCGATCGGCAATAAGACCGCGCCAATGGCAGCCATGACGCCGGCAGCCAACACTCCGCCGAGCACGCCTTCCCACGTCTTGCCCGGGCTGACTTTCGGCGCAAGTTTGCGGCGACCGAAACGCCGGCCGACGAAATACGCACCGACATCCGCCGCCACGACGAGCAACAGCAGAAACAACAACCAGTACGGTGCGATTTGATGCAAGCGCACCAGGGAAAGCCATGCGGGTACGAGCACGAGCACGCCGGCAAGCGCCGTACTGCCGCGGCTCGCACGATCAGGCATGGCGATCACCCAAATCGTCGCGAAGACCCACCAGATCAATGCCGCCGGCAAGAGCTGGTCGGCCCGTGTCGAATCGATGCCGCGCGACCAGACGAACGCGATACATCCACCAATCGCGGCGACGTAAACCAACCGCGCCAGCGGATGCTTCAAACCGGGAAACGCGGACCATTCCCACGCACCTGCCAGCACGAGCAATGTGATCACGATGGCCGTGACATCCGGCGGCAGCCAGAAGATCGCGGCGATGACGAGCGCCGCCATGATAAGCGCCGTGATGACGCGCTCGCGCAGCATCAGCGTGGCTCGACCTGCGCAGGCGTCAGCCCAAAGCGGCGCTGACGACGACCAAAATGTTCAATGGCAGCGTCCACTTCCGCTGCGCCGAAATCCGGCCACAGGGTGTCGCAGAAATACAGCTCGGTGTAAGCGAGATTCCACAACAGAAAATTGCTGATGCGCTGCTCACCGCCGGTGCGAATCAGAAGATCCGGATCCGGCAAATCGCTGAGCGCGACGAGCCGGCTGATCGCATTCTCGTCGACCTCTTCGAGCTTCATCTCCCCCGCCATGCACCGCTGCGCGAGCGTGCGCGCGGCCATCGCGATATCCCATCGACCGCCGTAAGCCACGGCGATGACGAGCGTCATGCGCTTGTTGAATTGAGTGAGCGCTTCGGCTTTCTCGATGCGATCGCGCAGCGCAGTGGAGAGTTGCTCGAGATGGCCGATGAAACGGATACGGATGCCGTTTTGATGAATCTCTGCGACTTCGGTGTCGAGCGCCTCCAGGAAACGGCTCATCAGCATGGACACCTCCTCGCGCGGGCGCTTCCAGTTTTCGCTTGAAAACGCGAACAGCGTGAGGACTTCCACGCCATGACGGGCGCACTTCTCGACGATGGTCTTCACGGACCTGACGCCCATGCGATGCCCCGCCGGACGCGGCAGTGCGCGCTTCGCGGCCCAACGCCCATTGCCGTCCATGATGACGGCGATGTGGCGAGGAATAGCGCCTCGCGCTGGAGAAGGTTCGGCGGTAGCCATGAGCGCCCGAGCAATCGATCGCCGAACGCGATCAGATCTGCATCAGCTCCTTCTCCTTCTCGGCGAGCACCTGGTCGATCTCCGCGACGTATTTGTCGGTGAGCTTCTGAATCTCATCTTGTGCGCGGCGATCATCGTCCTGCGACACGAGCTTTTCCTTGACCATGTCTTTCAGGTCGCTCATGACATCGCGACGCACGTTGCGCACGGCGACGCGGGAGTTCTCGGCCTCATGACGTACGACCTTCGTGAGATCGCGGCGGCGCTCTTCGGTGAGCGGCGGCATCGGTACGCGAATGACCGTGCCTGCGGTGTTCGGCATCAGGCCGAGATCTGATTTCATGATCGCTTTTTCGATCGCCTGCACCATGGTTTTCTCCCACGGCGTCACTGTGATCGTGCGCGCATCTTCCAGGGCAATGTTTGCGGCC
Source organism: uncultured Steroidobacteraceae bacterium (assembly GCA_964543105.1). GTDB lineage: Bacteria > Pseudomonadota > Gammaproteobacteria > Steroidobacterales > Steroidobacteraceae > Steroidobacter. Next base: position 6,175 of record CAZIXV010000065.1, on the reverse strand, counting down.
TGGCTCAACGGCACTTCGTTGCCGTAGTACTCGACTCGGACGTGATCGAGCAGGCTCGGATGTGCACGACCGGTGCGCAGGCGCTTGAGCTCGTTACGAAACGCGCCTACGCACTTCTGCATGCGCTCGGCAGCGTCCTTCTTGATATCGTCCAACATGCGGCTCTCTCCAATTGGAAGTTCTAATGAGTCGCGAGATGAGATTCGTGACGCAAGATCCGCTAGGAATCACGCTTCACGAATTTCGAATCACCACTCAACTCTCTGCGTTGGTGACCAACGTGCCGACATCCTCGCCGCGCACGATACGCAGTAACTCGCCCGGCACGGTCAGATCGAACACTCGCAGCGGCACGTTGTTGTCGCGGCACATGACGATCGCGGTCGCGTCCATGACATTCAGACGGTCGGTCAGGACGCGTTCGAACGTCAGACGAGAATAACGTGTTGCCTGTGGATTTTTCATCGGATCGTCCGAGTAGATGCCATTGACCTTGGTGGCCTTGAGCAGCAGATCGGCATTGATTTCGATGGCGCGCAGACTTGCCGCCGTGTCGGTCGTGAAGAAAGGGTTACCGGTGCCCGCCGCGAAAATCGTGACGCGGCCTTTCTCCAAGTGACGCACGGCGCGACGCCGAATGTATTCCTCACACACTTCGTTGATGCGAATCGCGGACATCACGCGCGCATACAAACCCAGTGATTCGAGCGCATCCTGCAGCGCGAGAGAATTCATGACGGTGGCCAGCATGCCCATGTGGTCGCCGGTGACGCGGTCCATGCCCGCGCGCGCGAGACCGGCGCCGCGGAAGATATTGCCGCCGCCAATCACGATGGCGATTTGCATTCCCAAGCTCAGCACTTCGCGAATTTCCATCGCGATGCGCTTGAGCATTTTGGGATCGATGCCGTAATCCTCATCTCCCATGAGCGCTTCGCCGGACAGCTTGAGCAGGATACGGCGCAAACCGTTGCCTGAAGGAACAGACTGCGAATCCGACGATGCAAGGCTCGATGGGGTCATTCTCTTATCCGTTTGAAGGCGGCGGCGCCGACGCGAAAATCATTATAACGGCTTCGACGAATCGCCTTCTTGATTCGTGAGCCATGCGCGCTACCGGGACCGGCGCGGGCGCCGATGGCATCGTCAGGCGATGCGGGGTCATCTTAGAAAGAACCCCGCTCAGCGCGGGGTTCTAAAGGAGAATCGAAACTCGATGCGCCTGCCATCAGGTGGCGCTCTTCATGCTCTCCACCTGTTTTCTGACCTCTTCTGCGAAATCTTCCTGCTTCTTCTCGATGCCGGCACCGACTTCGTAGCGAACGAAAGAAGCCACCTCGCCACCCGCCTGCTTCAGATACTTCTCGACAGACTGGTCTTGATCCTTCACGAAAGGCTGACCCAGCAGCGTGATCTCGTTGAGCCACTTGCGGATCTTGCCCTCGATGATCTTCGTCAGAATTTCTTCGGGCTTGCCGGCATTCTTCGGATCGTTCTTCGCCTGTTCGAGCTGAATCTCGCGCTCCTTGGCGACCTCTTCGGCCGGTACTTCGGCAGCCGACACGCGCAGCGGATTGATCGCAGCGATGTGCATCGCGATGTCTTTCGCGACCGCATCGTCACCTGCATTCATCGCAACCAGCGTACCGATGCGGCTACCGTGCAGGTACATGCCGACCACGGCGGGCGCTTCGACGACTTCGAAACGGCGCACGCCGATGTTTTCACCGATCTTCGCGATCAGCTCACGACGCACCTGATCGAGCGTCACACCGTTCGACTCGAGCGCTAGCGCGGCATCAACGGACGCCGGCTGATGTTCGAGCACGGCCTTCGCAACGTTCGCTGCATAAGTCTGGAAGTCATTCTCGCGGGCAACGAAGTCGGTTTCGCAATTCACTTCGACGATGGCGGCACGCTTACCGTCCGCCGAACGCTCGATGACGATGACGCCTTCGGCGGCGATTCGCGATGCCTTTTTATCAGCCTTCGCAAGTCCGCTCTTGCGCATCAATTCCGCGGCGGCTTCCAAATCACCATTGGTTTCAACGAGTGCCTTCTTGCACTCCATCATCCCCGCGCCGGTACGCTCGCGGAGCTGTTTAACTGCTTCAGCCGTAACTGCCATGGATCATTCCGCCTTGTCGGTCGTCGGCTCGGACGCAGGCGCTGCAGGCGCCGCTGCGGCCGCAGCCGGCTTGTGCTTGGCAACGGCTTCCTGGCGCCGCGCCATGAATTCTTCAGGTGCAACATCCGGCTCGACATCGTCGAGCTCAGTCGCCACGGCATCTTCTGCCGGTGCAGCGATTTCACCTTCGTCCGCAGGACGACGGCGCGTCGCCGTCTTCTTACGCACGTTCGCCGCTTTGCTCGGCGCACGACGCGCGGCCGGCGCCGGGGCGCCTGTCTTGGGCTTCGGCTTGCCTTCCTCGTCGAGTTCGACGAAATCATCTTCGCCGACCGGCATCTCGGGCGATGCCGACTTCCCTTCGAGCACGGCATCAGCGATGCCGGCTGCGTACAACTGAATGGCGCGCATGGCGTCATCATTGCCAGGAATGACGTAATCGACGTCATCAGGCGTGCAATTCGTATCGACGACCGCCACGACAGGAATGCCGAGCTTCTTCGCTTCATTGATGGCAATGCGCTCATGACCCACGTCGATCACGAACAACACATCCGGCAGCGATTCCATTTCCTTGATGCCGCCCAGGCTGCGCTCCAGCTTTTCGCGTTCGCGACGCAAGGTCTGCGCTTCGCGCTTGCTGTGCTGTTCCAGGGTGCCGTTGTCGGCCATCTCATCGAGTGTGGTAAGGCGCTTGATCGAGCCGCGCACCGTCTTGAAGTTCGTGAGCATGCCGCCCAGCCAGCGATGGCTGACATGTGGCATGCCGCAACGGGCGGCTTCTTCCTTCACTGCTTCGCGCGCTGAGCGCTTGGTGCCGACGAACAGCACACGACCGCCATCGGCGACGACTTGTTTGATGAACTGCGCCGCTTCGTTATAAAGCGGGAGCGTCTTCTCGAGGTTGATGATGTGGATTCGATTACGTTCGCCGAAGATGTACTGAGACATTTTCGGGTTCCAGAAACGGGTTTGATGTCCGAAATGAACACCCGCTTCCAGCATCTGCCGCATGGACACGCTGGCCATTACAAAACTCCTGATTGGGGGTTGAGCCTCCACCTGCCCCATTTGACGACCCGTCGCGCGTTACGTTTCGAGCACCCCGTCGAATGTGTCGGAAGGTGTGAGAGATTTCGTTGCTAAAAAAGCGCGCGCTTTATACCATGAACTCAATGATCGTCCAAAGATTTTTACAGGTCTTCGGACGAACATCACGACCCCTTCGAACCCTTCACGCAACAACCGCCTCGCGTCCGATTTCATCGACGCAGGGCTGGCGTGACCGTCGGTTTCATGGACCTCATCACGCGAGCAACCAACCGACTTAGATTCGAACGACATTTTTCGATTGCCCCTGACAGCAAAGATCCTGCCCCATGCATGTGACGATCAAGAATCCCGCCGAGCAAGAACAAATGCGACAGGCCGGGCGCCTTGCTGCGGACGTGCTGGATATGATCACGCCTTATGTCGTTCCCGGAGTGTCGACCGACGAACTCAACGACCGCTGTCACGACTACATCGTCAACGTCCAGAACGCGATCCCTGCGCCGCTCAATTACCGCGGCTTTCCCAAGTCGATCTGCACCTCCGTCAACCACGTCGTCTGTCATGGCATTCCAGGCGACAAGCGCCTGAAACAAGGCGACATCATCAATATCGACATCACAGTCATCAAAGACGGTTGGCATGGCGACACCAGCCGGATGATCGGCGTCGGTAAAGTCGCCCCCGCCGCTCAGCGCCTTATCGACATCACACGGGAAGCCATGTGGATTGGGATTCGCAAGATCAGCCCCGGCGTACGGTTGGGTGATCTCGGTGCTGCGATTCAAGCCTTCGTCGAGGCCCAACACTTATCTGTCGTGCGAGAATATTGCGGACATGGCATCGGGCGCATTTTTCATGAAGATCCCCAGGTGCTGCATTACGGCGAGCCGGGCACCGGCATGGAACTCGTCCCCGGTATGACCTTCACGGTCGAGCCGATGGTGAATGCCGGTAAACGCCACGTACGGCTACTCGCGGATGGGTGGACAGTGATTACGAAAGATCGTTCTTTGTCGGCGCAGTGGGAGCACACGGTTCTCGTCACAGACACCGGTTTCGAAGTGCTTACGCTCGGCGCCGACGAGCGTTGATGCATGCGTGTCGTTACGACAGAAGATATCGAAGAGCTGACTCACATTTCATTCGACCCTGCATGGGACTACCTGGTCACCTTGCAGGGCTCACTCGCCTCACAGCCGCCGGACATCGCGGCCTACCGGCAGGCGCTTACCGACGGCGATAGCCGTCTCAAGCAACGCTTCTCCGCTGACGAACCCGTCGAACGCCTGGTGCGTGATCGCGCTCGCCTCGTCGATCTGCTGCTGAGGAGCGCCTGGTCGCAGCAACTCGGTGAACACGCACATGAAGTCGCGCTGATTGCGGTCGGCGGTTACGGCCGCGGCGAGCTCAATCTGTGCTCCGACATCGACATCATGATCCTGTTGCCGAAGAGCGAATCCGCGAAATGGCACGGCAACCTCGAGCGCTTCCTGACTTTGATGTGGGACATCGGTCTGGAAGTCGGACATAGCGTGCGCACCATCGATGACTGCCAGCGGGAAAGCGCCGCTGATGTCAGCGTCGCAACGACACTGATCGAAGCGCGGCTGCTGCAAGGCCCGGAGAGCTTGTTCGAATCCATGCGCCGCGCTCTCGCACCTGAGCGGGTATGGCCCACCAAGAATTTCTTCGAAGCGAAAGTGGCCGAACAGGCCGCGCGTCACCATCGCTATCACGACACCGCCTACAACCTCGAACCCAACGTCAAATCGAGCCCGGGTGGTTTGCGAGACATTCAAACCATCGGCTGGGTCGCCAAACGCCACTTCGGCGCCGATTCTCTCGACGAACTCGTCGAGCATGGCTTTCTCACCAAGAGCGAGTTGCGCAAACTGAAAACCGCGCAAGGGTTTCTTTGGAAGGCCCGCTTCGCACTGCACGTGCTGACCAACCGCCGCGAAGATCGTCTGCTGTTCGACCATCAAATCAAACTCGCCAAGATGTTCGGCTACGAGGATGCGACCTATACGCTCGCGGTCGAGCAGTTCATGCAACGCTACTACCGCACCGCGATGGACGTGAGCTTGCTTAACGAAATGTTGTTGCAGCTATTTCGTGAGGCCATCCTGAGCGATCCCAATGTCGCGCCGGTGGCGGTCAATTCACGCTTTCAGATTCGCAACGACTACCTCGAGATCACGGATGAGGACGTTTTCGATCGGTACCCATCGGCGATACTCGAGTTATTCCTCGTCCTCGCGCAAAACCCGGAGATTCGCGGCGTACGCGCATCGACGATCCGTCAACTCACAAGGCATTTGTGGCTGATCGACGAAGAGTTTCGCCAGCATCCACGTAACCATCGTTTGTTTTCAGAAATCCTGCGCGCACCGGTTGGCGTCACCCACCAGCTGCGACGCATGAATTTATATGGCGTCCTCGGACGCTACATCCCCGCATTCGGCCGCATCGTCGGGCGTATGCAATACGACCTGTTCCATGCCTACACGGTCGATGCACACACACTGTTCGTCTTGAGCAATCTGCGTCGCCTCGCGATGTCGAAGTACGACGATGAGTTCCCGAATCTCTCGCGCATCATGCAGTCGTTGCCGAAGCAAGAGCTTGCTTATCTGGCGGCGCTGTTCCATGACATCGCGAAAGGCCGCGGCGGCGATCACTCCGAACTCGGCGCCGTCGACGCTGAAGCCTTTTGCCTCGAGCAGGGTTTATCGCGTTACGACGCACGTCTGGTTGCGTGGCTGGTGAAGAACCATCTCGTATTTTCTGTCACCGCCCAGAAGAAAGACATTTCCGATCCACAGGTCATTCATGAGTTCGCGAAACACGTCGGCGATCAAACTCATCTCGATTACTTGTATGTGCTCACCGTGTCCGATGTGCGCGGCACCAATCCGAAGCTTTGGAACAACTGGAAGGCGTCGTTGTTCGCAGAGTTCTATGAACGCACCAAGCAGGCACTGCGACGCGGCC
>CAZIXV010000064.1:0-15308 GCA_964543105.1 uncultured Steroidobacteraceae bacterium | reverse complement strand
ACAATCGAACCGTGGCGACGCGATTAACGCGCGTACTTCTTGCGGAATTTGTCGACGCGACCGGCGGTGTCGACGATCTTCTGCTTGCCCGTGTAGAACGGATGGCAGTTCGAGCACACTTCGATCTGCAGATCGTGGCCCAGCGTCGAGCGCGTCACGAATGTGTGACCGCAGCTGCAAGTGACGTTGGTGTCTTTGTACTCGGGATGAATTCCGGCCTTCATGACGCTTTAGCTTCCGCACGCCCTAGGGGGCGCTGCCTATAAAAGGGCGCGCAGTGTAGCTACGAGCGCCAGCGGTCGCAACCGGAAGTTTCCTCTCGCTCGCGGGCCCGCCAATTCTGCACAGCGCGACCGAGCCCTGTACGTAACTTATCCACAAAACCTGTGGATAACTGTGTGGATAGAGGTCTCGCAAAAGGCGCCCGGACGCTACAGCAATGTGACATCGTCAAATTGGTCATTTTTTGATCATGGAGATTTTTCTTTATTATTCAATTAATTACAAAGGCCTATTTAGAGATCGGATGCACAATCGTCATCAACACCCGGGCGCACCGAACATCGTCTCGGCGTGTGCATAACCATCGCGAACATTTGGCAGCTGGCTTGACATCGCGGACTATTTTTGTGCGCCCGGTCACGAAGTTGCAGCCCCCAGGACCCGCGCTGTCAGCGCGACGGCAGATCGCTCGCCGGTAAAAACATCGCCTGCAGGTCATTCAAGAACCGACGGCCGAGTTCCGTAGGACGCCACCGCTCGCCCTGCTGCTCGAGCAAGCCGCGGGCTTGCGCTGCAGCCAACGTCGAGCGGATTTGGGTGATCGGCAGCCCGGTGTGGGCTTCGAATTCCGCCACGGCGAAACCCGCCTGCAGCCGCAGGGCATTCAGCATGAACTCGAAGGGCACTTCGGCGGCGGCAACGCGACGGCGTTCGCTCACCCGAACGCTGCCGGCGGCGCGCAAGTACTCACGCGGCTGGCGCGGGCGCACGGTACGTACGATGGCGCCCTCGTGAGAATCCGTGAGCTTGCCGTGGGCGCCCGCGCCAATCCCGATGTAGTCGCCGAAGCGCCAGTAGTTGAGGTTGTGTCGACATTGCCGCCCCGCTCGCGCATAGGCCGAGATTTCGTATTGCTCGTACCCGTGGTCGGCGAGCAGCTGCTGACACGCAATCTGCATATCCCAGCTGGTGTCCTGATCCGGCAGCGCTGGCGGGCGGTGATAAAACACCGTGCCCGGCTCGAGGGTGAGCTGATAGTGCGAGATGTGTGCAGGCTGCAAGGCGATCGCCGCACGGATGTCGTCGAGGGCCTGTGAGAGCGTTTGTCCAGGCAACGCATACATCAGATCGAGATTGAAGTTATCGATACCGGCGCGCGTCAGCTCATCGACGGCGCACTGAATGTCATGCGCGCCATGGATGCGCCCGAGCGCATGTAACTGACGATCATCGAAGGACTGCGCGCCGAGCGACACGCGCGTGACACCTGCTGCGCGATAGCCCGCGAATCGTCCGTGTTCGATCGTGCCTGGATTGGCTTCGAGCGTGACTTCGAGGTCTGCTGCGCACGGAATGCGCTCGCGCACGCCAAGGAGAAATTCATCGATTGCTTCGGGCGTAAACAAGCTGGGTGTGCCGCCGCCGAAGAAAATTGTTTCGAGCGGCCGTCCCGCCCCAGCATCGAGGTCCTGCTCGAGGTCCTCGAGCAGCGCAGCGACATACTCACGCTGCGGCAACTCGGCGGGCGCCGTATGGGAATTGAAATCGCAGTACGGGCACTTGCGCACGCACCACGGCAGATGCACGTACAACGCCAGTGGCGGCGCGGGCGCCATGTCAGGCACTCGGGCTGCGCTCGCGCAGACGCGCAACCAATTCGCGCAATGCCTGACCGCGATGACTCACCTGATTTTTTTCTTCGGGCGTCAATTCCGCCGCCGTCTTGCCGAGCGCAGGCAACTCAAAAATGGAGTCATAGCCGAAGCCGCCACTGCCGCGCGGCCGATTGATCACTCGACCTTCCCAACTCGCCTGACAAATGAGCGGTGAAGGATCCGTCGCCCAGCGCATGAAGGCGAGCGCACATTGATAACGCGCGGTGCGCTGAGCGGCCGGCACATCCGCGACGGCCTCGATCAACTTCAGGCGATTTTGTTCATCGCTGGCGCCAACACCGGCGTAGCGCGCCGAATAAATCCCCGGTGCGCCGCGCAACAGGCCGACCTCGATCCCGGAGTCATCGGCAATCGCAGGCAAGTTCGCCGCAAGCGAGGCATGCCGCGCTTTCAGAATCGCGTTTTCGATGAACGATAAACCGGTTTCTTCGGCATTCACGCTGGTGAATTGTGCGAGCGGTTGCACATCGAAACCCAACGGCGCGAGCAGTTCGCGGAATTCGCGCAATTTGCCGGGATTGTTGGTGGCTAGGACGACACGCATGGGACGGGATGGGTGATGGGTGATGGGTGATGGGTGATGGGCAAGAGAAGAATTGGGCAATGAGCGCCTAACTCAATGCTTCGAGTTGCTTCGCTAGCAGTTGGCCGATGCCGTTGGCGGCGAGATTCAGTAGTTCATCGAGTTCGTTGCGGCGGAAGGCGTGGCCTTCGGCGGTGCCTTGTACTTCGATGAAACCACCGCCGTTGTTCATGACGACGTTCATGTCGGTCTCGGCTTCGGAATCTTCTGCGTAATCCAGATCGATCACGGGTTGGCCCGCCCAGATGCCGACCGACACGGCCGCGACCTGGCCGTGGATCGGGCTGTCGCGTAAGGCGCCTTTGTCGATGAGCTTACTCACGGCATCGACGAGCGCGACATAGCCGCCCGTGATTGCAGCGGTACGCGTGCCGCCATCGGCTTGCAATACATCGCAATCGATCGTGATCGTGCGTTCACCGAGCCCCTTGAGATCGACCACGGCGCGCAGCGCGCGACCAATCAAACGCTGAATTTCCAGCGTACGTCCGCCTTGTTTGCCTTGCGCAGCTTCACGACGCGAGCGCGTATGTGTCGCGCGCGGCAGCATCCCGTATTCGGCCGTCACCCAGCCTTTGCCGGTGTTGCGCAGGAACGCAGGAACGGTTTCCTCCACGCTGGCCGTACACAACACGCGCGTGTCGCCGAATTCGATCAGCACCGAGCCTTCCGCATGACGGGTAAAGTGCCGCGTGATGCGTATGTCGCGGAGCTGATCGGTCGAGCGCCCGCTGGGACGATTCTTCATGAAAGCCTCAATTTAAGAAGGTTAACGGTTGGCGGTTGACAGTCGACGGGCAGAAGAGCCCGCGAAGGAGCGAGAGCAATGCGCGCTTGCGACTGTCAACGGTCGACCGTCGACGGTCAACCTTCAGCGTTCGAGGAAGCGCAGCACAGCCGCGGTGGAATTGTCGCTGAAGGGTGCGGAGGCTTGCACTGCACGGCGGCCGAGCGCTTCGAGCCAGGCGCGCAAGTCATTGCTTTCATCGCGAAAGAAACCCGCGATGTCGTCATCGGACAAGTTCGCCCAGATGCCATCCGTGCACAACAGCAGCACATCGCCCGGCTGTAACGCACGCCTGCCACCGATCGTCATCTCGGGAACTGCCGGATCACCACCGAGACAGCATTCCACGAAATTGCGCATCGGATGCGTGGCGACTTCAGCTTCGGTGATCTTGCCGTCGCGCAATAGCAGCTCGACATGACTGTGATCGCGCGTGCGCTCGCGAACCTTGCCCTGGCGAATCCAGTACACGCGGCTGTCGCCGATGTGCGCCCAGTAAGCGGCGCCGTCTTGCACCAGGCAGATGGCGGTGGTGGCGCGCGGTCGTGAATCGATGCTTTGTCCGACGCCAAGCTTCGCGACATCGTCGTGCGCTTTGCTCAATGCCAAGTGCAAGAACCCGAGTGGATCGAAGAGCGGCGCCGAGACGTGTTGAAACGAGTCGAGCAGACTCTTGAGCGCGGTGTCGGCGGCGCGACTGCCATCGGAGTGACCACCCATGCCGTCGATGACGATCATGAGGGCCGCTTGGTCCTTGGCTGCGATGGCTACGCGGTCCTGATTGTCCTCGCGGTCACCGACCAGACTGAGATCTGCATACTCGATCCGCAAGCGCGGGCTCCGGCCGGAAAGGCTCTGCTGCAATGTTTGCTGCTGTTAGACTTCGAAAAGCGGCCGGATTTATACACTGGCCGCACCGCAAGCGTAAGACCGCTTTTTCCTTAATCCCTAAGAGCCGACCTCTCAATGATTCGTAGTATGACGGGCTTCGCAAGACGCGAGTGCCAGGGTTCGTTCGGAACGTTGGTTTGCGAACTGCGTACCGTCAATCATCGCTATCTCGAAATTTCCCTGCGGCTGCCCGATGAACTCAAAGGGCTCGACAACGACGTGCGTCAAGCGATTGGCGCAGCGCTTCGCCGCGGCAAGGTCGATGCGAGTCTGTATCTGAAATCTTCAGTCGGTGGGCAGCGCAAGCTCGATATCGACATCACCCTGCTCGATGAAATTCTCGGCAAACTCGACCAGGTGCGCGCGCGGCTGCCCGATGCCGCTCCGGTGAGCGCTGTGGATCTATTGCGTTGGCCGGGCATCGTGCGCGAGGCCGAGATCGACGCCGCGCCGCTGTTGGCGGCGACGCTCGAGTTGGTGCGTGAGGCATTGACCGAGCTGAACGACACACGCGCGCGCGAAGGACAGCGCATTCATGAGTTGCTGAGCAGTCGCTGCACGTCGATGCGCGCGCAAGTCGCGCATGTGAAGCAGCGTCTGCCCGACATCGCACAGCGTCTGCGCGAGCGCATCATCGAGCGCATCGGCCAACTCGGCATCACGCCGGATTCAGAACGTCTCGAGCAGGAACTCGTCATGTACGCGCACAAGATGGACGTAGATGAAGAACTCGATCGCTTGAGCGGCCATCTCGACGAAGTGCTTTCAGTCATCGACTCCTCCGAGCCGTCCGGGCGCCGACTCGACTTCCTGATGCAGGAACTCAACCGTGAGGCAAACACGCTGTCGTCGAAATCCCAGGATGTGGAAACCACGCGCGCTGCGGTCGATATGAAAGTCATGATCGAACAGATGCGCGAGCAGGTACAGAACGTCGAATGACGTTCCTTCGTCGACTGACAGAAAGCGATTAGCGGATGACGAGTAGTCAGAACAAGACACGCGGCAAGCTATTCGTCGTGGCCGCGCCCTCAGGCACGGGCAAGACCTCACTCGTGCGCGCGCTCATGCAACGCATGCCGGCGCTGCGCTTTTCCATTTCCTATACGACGCGTGCGCAGCGTCCGACGGAGCGCGACGAGCACGATTATTTCTTCATCGACAAGCACACGTTCGAACACAAGATCGCCGCCGGCGAATTTCTCGAATACGCGAATGTGTACGGCAATTTTTACGGCACCTCACGCCAGCAGGTCGAAGCCATGCTCGCCGCGGGCGACAACGTGCTGCTCGAGATCGACTGGCAGGGGGCGCAGCAGATTCGCGAAACCCTGCCCGAACGCCGCGCCATTTTCATTTTGCCGCCCTCGCTCGAAGCCCTCGAAGCGCGCTTGCGCGGACGCAACACCGACAGCGATGAAGTGATCGCGCGCCGGCTGCTCGCCTCCCTTGAAGATCTTTCGCATTGGTCCGAGTTCGACTACGTCGTCATCAACGACGACTTCGAACGCGCCGCGAGCGATCTTGAAGCCATCGTTCGCGGCACGGGCGAACATTTGCGTCGCGACCGCCCGGAGATCACCGCGCTGATCGCACGTCTCTTGCCCCAGGGCAACCCGAACGAGATTCGGTAAGCGTTAATAGAGAGTTCATCGCCTTTGTGATGTCCTGATGCAACGCTTTCGCACCCAGCTTTCGAGGTCCAAATGAAGCACGTCCTCTTGCCCCTGGCCGCCATTCTCTCGTTCTCGCATGTGGCGCTCGCCGCCGAAGCCGAACGGCCGCGCACGATTGCCGTCTCCGGCCAAGGAGAAATCCAGGCCGAACCCGATCTCGCCCATGTCACCCTCGGCATCGAATCACGCAAGCCAACACTGGACGCTGCACGCGCTGAGGTGTCGCGCTCGGTCGATGCGGTGTTGAAGCTGACACGCGATCTCAAGATCGATCAAAAATTGGTGCGCGCCACGCGCATCAATGTGCAGCCCGAATACAACTGGGATTCGAACACGCGCGAGCGCAATCTGATCGGCTACTTCGTGTCACGCCAGGTCGAAGTGGAATTGCGGGATCTGGAGAAGCTCGGCCAATTGCTCGAACGAGCAACCGATCTGGGCGTGAATCAGCTCGGCGATCCGCGCCTTGATTCAAGCAAGCGTCGTGATCTGGAACGCCAAGCGTTGGTCAAGGCGGTGGAGGATGCACGTGCAAACGCGGAAGTCGTAGCGAAGGCCGCCGGCGGACAACTCGGCGCGGCGCGAACGATTGCTGCCAATTCCGCCTATGTTCCCGTGCCCATGCAGTACTCGCGCGCGAAAGTGATGATGGCCGCCGAAGCAAGCGATGCGGCGCAAAGTTATCAAAGCGGTCAAATGTCATTCACCGGCAACGTGCAGATTGAATACGATCTAATCGTCAGCCCGTAATCGAAACTCACGACACGCCCTCATCGGGGGTGTCGTGAGTCATTCCGCGCGAGGTGAGATATGGCGCGATGGATTTTTCTGCTGAGCGCACTCGGCTGTTTCTCACAGGTGATGGCGATCGAAGCGCCCGCCGGATCATCACCGCAAGTGCCCGCGCAGGATGCACCGCGCGCGGCGATCACTCCCACCGACGAACGCGACTTCGTCACGGTGCTGCAACGCTCCTCGCATCATCGCAACCTCACCGGTCTTGAGATCGCGCGCGAGGTCATCGACACGCTGGCGCGTGGCGACATCGCGCCCGCCGTGGCGACGCTCAGCAAACAAGCCAGTGGCGGCAATCACGATGCGGACATCGCACTGGTGCGAATTCAACATTGGTGCAATCGCATCACTTCGACGCGAACGCCCGATCCGCAAGCGCAGATCAGCCGACTACCGCCGGCGCTAGATCCAGCGCGAGCCGCGCGCGCGGCGGGCGTGCTCATCGCCGAAGCGGCCTATCGACAAACAGCCGGTCGAGGGTGCGCCCAAGCACGTTTCGATTTCGGCGGGATCGAGGCGCGGCTGCGTGAAGCAGCAGCCGCAGGCGATCCTGCGAGCGCGACCGAATTGGCGCAGTTCACGCGCGACCCGGCACAGAAAGAAGCGTTGTTACAAAGCGCCGCAGACAAGGGGTTTGCGCCTGCGCAGTATGTGCTCGCGACGAACCGCTTGATCGCCGTGCAACGCGGGCAAACGACCGAAAACGTCGCCTCGATCCGACTCCTGTTGAAGCAGGCCGGGCGCACGGTCAACAAAGCCAAAATCGATCTCGCCAATTGCATGGCGTTGGGCTGCGATGGGCATCCGGCCGATGCGCCGGCCGCCGCGGCATTCGGCACTGACGCGGCCCGCGATGGTGAACCGTCCGCATTCCTGTCGATGGCGCGTATGCCGTGGGGTATGCGCATGAATCGCGCGCAGTTGCTTGCCTGGCAATACTTCGGCGATCGCCTGAACGAAGCCGGTTGCGCAGGAGACAACTATGTCAGCGCCTCGATCGCATTCGCCCAGACGATCACAGCCTTCGAGCGACAACTGAACGAGCAGCACCTGACACAAGCGCGCACGCAAGCCGACCAGCTCTGGCAAGAGCATGCAGGGCGAGCGATGCGAGAACAGGGATGCGCGACAGCTGGCTAGCGACGAGGCAGCTGGCTTGCTAGCCAGAAAAAGCGTGAGGTCGGTGTTGACGCCGACCAGTGCATCTCCGGGTCTGGCTAGCAAGCCCAGCTGGCTGGACGGCTAGCTGGCTGGCGGGGCGGCTAGCTGGCCCTATCAAGCAGCGACTCGATCGACGAGAAGAATCGTCCCATCCACCCCCGTCACGCGGGCCTTCGCACCAGCGGGCAGATTGGGGCCGCGAACGGGCCATTCGCGATCGCCGAGACGGATGCGGCCGGCGCCATTTTGCAGCCCCTTTTCGAGCACCACGACGCGACCGATATGTGCATGGCCCAGCCGGTGCGAGGCGAGCGGGCTATTCAGCTCCTTTTGCTTTCTGACGTACTCACGCCAGAAGTACAGGCTGAAAACCGTGGCTGCGAAGATCAGAAACCAGACCATGATGTTTTTGGGAATCGACAGGGGAAAAAACGCGCGCCACTCTAGCAATCGAGCGCCCCGTGAAACGATGAGGGAATTCACACCGTCAACGCACCGGATAACTCTCAGCGGCACCGTCGAGCGACATAAGTCGACGCGACTTAGAGAATGTAGCGGCAGCGCGGCGCTGCACTTTACGCAGCACGCGGTGGATTATTTGTGAGTGCGCTCTACGTTTTTGTGCGCCGCGGACGCGGCGGGCAAAGCACTCAGGCCGATACGCGCGTGGCGACTGATTTGCGTTTCAGGTGAACGAGTAGCAGCGATACCGCGGCGGGCGTCACGCCGGGCACCCGTGCCGCCTGGCCGAGCGTGGCAGGCCGCACATCCTTCAGCCGCTGACGCACCTCGCTCGACAGCCCGCGCACTTCGCCATAGTCGATGTCGGACGGCAGCCGTGTTTCCTCGTGTTTACGCTGACGATCGATCTCTTCCTGCTGGCGCTCGATGTAGCCGCTGTACTTGGCCTGCACTTCGACTTGCTGTTCGACCTGCTCGACCAGACGTTCGTCGGCGTCAGGGCGCATCATCCAGTCGGGTCGGCCGATCGGATCGAGCGCAGTCAGCGTCGCATAGGACACCTCCGGCCGACGCAACAAGCTCAAGCCGTGAGCTTCGCGCGCGAGCGGTGCGCCGAGCACCTCCACTTGCTTCGCCGCGTCGAGGTGATGCGGATGCAAGACGGCGGCATCCAGGCGCGCAACTTCGGCCTGCGTCGCGTCGCGCTTGGCGCAAAAGAACGCCCAGCGCTCCTCATCGACCAGACCGAGCTCGCGCCCGGTCGGCGTGAGCCGCAGATCGGCATTGTCTTCTCGCAACAGCAAGCGGAATTCGGCGCGGCTCGTGAACATCCGATAAGGCTCACTCGTGCCGCGCGTGATCAGGTCATCGACGAGCACGCCGATATACGCTTCATCGCGCCGCGGCGACCAGGGCTCGCGCGCTTGCACGAGTCGAGCGGCATTGATGCCTGCCAACAAGCCCTGCGCAGCCGCCTCTTCGTAACCCGTGGTGCCATTGATCTGGCCGGCGAAGAACAATCCCGGCACGAACTTCGTTTCGAGGCTGCGTTGCAAATCGCGCGGATCGAAGTAGTCGTACTCGATCGCATAACCCGGACGCGTGATGTGCGCGTGCTCGAAGCCCTTGATCGAACGCACGAGCGCCAATTGCACATCGAACGGCAGACTCGTGGAGATGCCGTTCGGATAGATCTCATGCGTGTTCAAGCCTTCCGGCTCGATGAATATCTGGTGCGAGGTCTTGTCGGCGAAGCGATGGATCTTGTCTTCGACCGATGGGCAATAGCGCGGGCCGATGCCTTCGATGACGCCGGTGAACATCGGCGAACGATCGCAGCCGGCGCGGATGATGTCGTGCGTGCGCTCGTTGGTCGCCGTGATGTGACACAGCACTTGCGTTGGATGATCGCTGCGCCGTCCGAGATACGAGAACACCGGTATGGGTTCATCGCCGGGCTGCGCGATCAGCTCCGAGTAATCGATCGTACGTCCATCGATGCGAGGCGGCGTGCCGGTCTTCAAACGCCCGACGCGAAACGGCAAGGCACGCAATTTTTCAGCGAGTTTGTTCGAGGGCGGATCACCGGCGCGGCCGCCTTGATGATTCGACAAACCGATATGAATTTTTCCGCCTAGGAAGGTGCCCACCGTGAGCACCACGGCGGGGGCGCGAAACTCGATTCCCGTTTGCGTGATGACGCCTGCAATGCGCTCGCCGTCGAATACGAGATCGGCGACTTCTTGCTGAAACAGCGTCAGGTTCGGTTGGTTCTCGAGCACCGCACGAATCGCCGCCTTGTACAACACGCGATCTGCCTGCGCGCGCGTGGCTCGCACCGCCGGCCCTTTGCTCGCGTTCAAGGTACGAAATTGAATGCCGGCGCGATCAGCGGCCTGCGCCATGGCGCCGCCCAACGCATCGATTTCCTTCACCAAGTGGCCTTTGCCGATCCCACCAATCGCGGGATTGCAGCTCATCTGTCCGAGCGTTTCGATCGATTGCGTCAGCAACAGCGTACGCACGCCGATGCGCGCTGCGGCCAACGCAGCCTCGGTGCCGGCGTGACCGCCGCCAACAACAATGACATCGAAGGAATCGGGATAGCGCATGGGGCTTTCTGGCGGTTAGCGGTTAGCGGTTTGTTGACGGTTGACGGTTGACGGTTGACGGTTGACGGCCAGAGTAAAGCCGCGGGAGTCAGGTAAGCGCACCGCGGGGCGGCTATTTTAGGGAAACACGAGCGAATTGCAGCGGAATTCACGGCAATCCGTTGTCTAACCGTCGCCCTCCGGACGGATCCGCTTCAGCAGCGACACCGCCAGCGCAATGAGGACGGCGACGCCGGCGATCAAGACGCCCCACAGCATGATCTGTCGCAGCGGTGTCTTTTTTGGCAACGGCCGTAAGGCATGGGCGCCACCGAGCGTGCGTTCGGCGCCGACAGACCCTTCGCCAACATTCTGCTCGCGCTCCTCAGGCGAGAGATTGCCGAGCAAGCTATTGCAGGGACGGGCCGGCGCTGGTTCGGCGCGGCGGCTGCCAAACGCCAACGTATACGGACCCGCACCTTGCGCGAGGAAGCGCAGGCGCGCCGGTCGATAACCCAGCTCCAAGCTCGGCGGCTGATGGAAAGCTTCGTTCGCTTGCGTCAAACGCAACCGCCAATGCGCATCGGTCGTCGGCTTGAACTCTGCCGGCGGGCTCACGCGCTGTTCGCGCTCGGTGGCGATCCAATATGCTTCACCCGTCCAGCGCGTGGTCCAGCGCGAATTCGAATCGGCTCGGCTGTCGAGCGCGACTTGCAACGACGTATTCGCCTGTACCGGTCGTACGCGCGCAAACCCGATGGGCGCGCGATGCAGCGTGTCGAATGCGATCGTGTTGGTCTCCCCGCTCGTCGTGGGCTGCACGGTCAACCAAACAGGCTCGATCGCCACTGCCGGCATCACCTGCTCGGCAAACACACCATCGAGCTGCAGCGGCGGACCGCGATCGACGCGCTCGAGGCGCAAATACGTGTAGCGCGCTTGCGGTATTGCCACCCGATCGCGACCCAGTTGCCGCTCACCCGCGCGCACTTGCACGAGCGTCGTCGCAGCGACGAGCGTGCGCCAGCGATCCAGATCTTCACTCGCTTGAATGTTGACGCGAACCTCCGAGGCGTCATCGGGGCTCGCCCACGCGAATTGCAGCGCGCGCAATTCATCCGTCACCTCGCGGGCATCGATCACGAACGCGCCGTTGTGCCGCTCGCGCTCGAGCGTATCGCCGCGCACGCTGACCTGCGCGCCCGGCGTGCGCACCTCGACTTGCGTGTCGCCCTCGCGGCTCGGCACCTCCTGTAAGCGATACACGGGCAACGGCGTCTGTATGACGCGCGGTGACTGCGCCGCTGGCGCCGCGCACAACGCATGCGCAATAGGGACGCCGTCGGCATTGAACACGCGCACATCACTCAGGTCGTCCGTGACGATCGTGCGATACACGATCTCAGGCAGCTCGACTTGCACGATCGGCCGCTCGCTCGCGGCGATGCTTACCCCACGCACATAGTCATCAGGCCGCACTGCCGCACTCGCGCCCACCGTCGCTAGCGTTGCTGCCAAAACGCACCAACGCGCCGTGCGCCGTTGCTTCATGAAATCACCGTGTCTTCTGTGGGCGGATTTGCAGTCGTCGCTGCGCGCTTTGGCGGCAATGGCGCAAGATAGCCCGTGATGACGATCAACGCGCCGATCGTCAGGAACGAGACGATGCGCGCAATCGTCGCGACGTTCGACAAATCCACGAGAAACAGCTTGGCCACCACGACTAGCATCAATCCTGCGCCCACCATCCAGACATAGCGCCAGGACTTGCGGGCGGCGAGCGTCATCGCGACGAAGCCGAGTACCGCCCAGAACATCGATAACGCAGCTTGCACCAGTTGCGAGCGCGCCATGCCATACAGCGTGATCGGCGCGCCGAAGTTGTGATGCAGCGAGCGAATCAACGCGGCATTCAGCCCGAAGAACACCAGCCCGGCGACGATGGCGATCAATACGCGATGATCGCCGCGCCATGCGCGACGACGTTGCGGTTCATCGAGCGAACTCCACCACAACGCGCCACTCGTCAGAGCAATCGCGACCGCGACATCGAGCGGATTGAGCAGCGGCAGATAAGGCAACCACAGCGGGTCGCCATAACTCGTGGCATTAGCGATGAGAATCCACACGGCGGTGATTGATGCGATGGGCGCCGCCACCACGAGGCGATAGGTGCGCGCGTGACGCGCGAGCGGCCAGTTCGGCCACAGGACGCGCCGACTCAACAACGCCAAGGCAATCGCCGGCAATACACCCCACGGCAGCGTCGGCCAGACGCCTGCGGCGTACCGATCCACTTGCCATGCCGCCTCCCATGTCAGTACCAAGACGAGCAACCAAGCGGCGCCGACGTGCAACGCCTTCAGCATCAGTTCGGCAAGCGAATCTTTCTCGGCTCGATGCAACATCCAGTAAAACGCTGCGAACGCAGCCGCCCAGCCGAGTGCGCCGCCGATCGCTGACGCGCCGAATGGATGGCCGCTGGCGGCGAGTGCGACGGGCAGCGCGAACAAACCCACGACGGCGGGCAGCAGCAAAGCAATGCGACGGCTGAATGACCAGCGCAACGCCGTCCCGCACAGAGACAAGGCCACCGCGGTGATCGCAACATATATAAGAGTCGCTGCCAACGGCCAGGCGCTGAGTCGCTCGATTTCGAGCATCCCGCCGAACAACCACCACGCCGTACCCCACAAGGCGAACGCTTCACTTGCGCCGCGCTCATAGTGAGCGAGCCGCTCACGCGACCGGTGCAGGCCATACGCCGTGAACCATCCCGACAGCGCCAGCATGGCCGCACCGAGCACGGCGCTATTGAGCACCGGCCATGCATCGATGGGCTGCTGCAAGCCCAGCAGATAACCCATACCGCCTGCACCTTGCAGCAACGCACCGAATGCACGGGCCAGTTTGCGGTCCTGGCGCAGACCCAGCCAGACGAGCCCTGCGCCTTCGACCGCCCACATGGCCGCCGTCGTGCGCGTATCGAATGCCAGCGGAATGGCCAAGCTTGCGAAGATGACGCCCAGCGCCGCAAACGCCTCGATCAATAAACGAAAGCTCTCGCGCTGCGAACGCAGCAGCGCATACGCAAGCGCGAGATAAAACACGCCAGCGCTCAATGCGCTCCACGCCATTGCATACTCGATGTGCGCGACCAGCGATGCATGCAAGGTGAATGCGACGATCGGCAACCCGAACACCAACGAGCCGGACACATAGCCTTTGAGATTCGGCGGCTGGCGGATGCAGTTCAGGATCGAGACGCCGACATACATCAGGAAGAACAAGATCAGGAACAGATCGGCGCTCAGCAATTCATCCGGCGTGTAACTCGCCGCACGCCAAAGGCCCGTGATCGAGAACGTGAACACAAACCCCAGTACGTTCAGCACGCGCCAGGTTCGATACCACGCCACCGCACAGACGCCCAGATTCAGAATCGCGTAATACGAGAACAACGCGATGTGATTGCCGCTGCCGGTGGACACGAGCAGCGGCGCGAGGAAACCGCCCGCAGTACCGATCACGGCGAGCGACAAAGCATTCTGCGCAACCGCCAGGATGGCCGCCGCCAGTGCAATGCCAATCATCAAGCCGAACGCCAAGCCGAGCGGCAACAGCTTGAACACACTCGCCGCTGCAAACACGGTCAAATACAGACCCGCAATGCCACCGCCTTGCAACACTTCCGCGTAAGCCGCGCGTTTGTGTCGCAAACGCCAGCCGACGAACGTCAATGCCATCGCACCCACAGCCAATGCAATGAAGCGCAGTTCGATGGGAAACAAACTGTGATCGGCGGCGTACTTCGCGAGGAAGGCAGCGCCGAAGAACAAGACGACGATGCCGATGCGCGCCAGCGGGTTGCCCGCTTTCAACCAATCGAGGACGTAAGCACGCGCCCGATCGAAGAGATCGGGCGTACGCGTGATCGTCGTGCGTGGTCGCGGCGCTGATGCGTCGGCATGCGCGCGTGTCGCCATCACGGGCGTGGGTGTGGCGACCGTGGGTCGTGAGGGCACCGCAGCTTCGCTCGTCGCCGGTGTCGGAACAGGCGTAGCGGTCTCGTCGGGTTCGCGCACCACGGACGCATCGTTACTGCGCGTTGCGAGTTGCCGCTGCAGTTCGCGAACCTGCTGGCGCAAGAACCTAACTTGCCCCAGTACGATGCCAATTACGACGCCGAGCAGAAAGCCGCTGAAGCTTGCATCGACTGCGGCCATGACAAGACCGCCGAGAATCGCGAAGCCCCACATCGCGCCTGTGGGCGAAGGCTCCTTCTGCATTTGCATGTGCCGCTCCGCACGAACGGTGTGGTTATCGAATTTGTCGTGCGGGTGCGATGCTAGCGAGTCGGGTGTGCATCATCCAGTGTGTGATGGCGAGCATCAGGATGCGTGAATGACACGAGTCTCAGTTCGGTATCAAACGAATACAACTCATGCGTGAGTTGCGCGACCATCGCGCACTTTTCCCAAGCGGATAGTAGATGAGGATCGACATGACTGATTACACGCTACGAGCAGCCATCGGCGCCCTGCTGGCGCTGCCCGTCGCGATCGCGAGCGGCATCACGACAGCAGCAGCGCAAGAAACTGCAGCGAATCTCGAAGAGGTGATCGTCACCAGCTCGCGTATTCCGCAGACGCCGCACGTGTCGGCGCCGGTCGTGACGATGGACGCGGCCGAGATTCGCCAATCCGGCAAGACGAACATGACCGAGCTGCTGAAGGAATTGCCCGCGCTGACCAACTCGCTCGATTCGACGGATGCGGCCGGCCCCAATGCATCCATCGGCGCCGCCGGCTTGACGCTGCTCAATCTGCGCAACCTCGGTAAGGACCGCACCCTCGTACTCGTGAACGGTCGTCGTCATGTGTCATCGCTGCCCGGCTCCGCAGCCGTCGATGTGGAAACGATTCCGTTTGCGCTCGTCGAGCGCGTCGAGGTGCTCACCGGCGG
>CAZIXV010000063.1:7486-15375 GCA_964543105.1 uncultured Steroidobacteraceae bacterium | reverse complement strand
TCGGCATCCAACGCAGCCAACGCGACAATCCACGGTTCCCAGCGCTTGCCCCAGCGCACGGCGACGGTGAATCGCGGCGCACGATCCTCGTAGGTGTAACGAGGTTCGGCCGGCAGTAAGGGTTCGACGGCCGCGCGAAATGCGTAAGGCACGGTTACCCTGTCGACCTCAAGGCGCGCAATGCTGACGATGTTTCGCCGCGCATTCGGCGGGCCACCCACGTACGCATCCAAATGCGCCGGGACGACGGCGAAGCGCGAGCGGTCTGGGTAACGCTGCCTCAAGGTCTGCGCATCGGGCGCGACATCGATAACGAAAAGCCGGCTCCGATACAGCCGCACCGCATCGAGTTCACGTCGCGCAAAAGTGACGCGGTTGGCGAACTCATTGACCCCAGGATTCGCAGCTGCAAGCTCTGTTTCGCGCGCAAGGTGCTGCTGCGCTTGTTCGATCGCTGCGCGATACGCAGCGCCTTCGTATTCGAGCGCGACGAAGGCACGTCGCGTCAGCGGGCTCCAGGCACGCACGTCATCCGTGAATGCGTCCGCCGGCGGCGCGAAGCCGAGTTCCCGCTTCTGAGCATCGTTGAGCCAATGCAATTCGTTGCTCCAGCCGTAATGCTGTTCGCGCGATTCGTTCACTCGCACCTGCCAACGCAGTTGCAGCTCGATGCCGCTGTAGTCGCTGTCGAACCAACTCTGGACGGAAATCGGCAGTTCACGTTCGCTCAGCGCCAAGGCGCTGGTGGGCTCGCCGCTGCGATTCACCGCGACGCCGCCGAGTACGATGGCATTCGTCAGCAGCACGAGCAGCGTGCCAACGATGAGCGCGCGTCGCTTCGACCAGGAGAACTTCATGAGCGAACTCCCGCGCGCGCTGCACGCAGACGTCGCATCACTAGCAACAGCAGGATCGACGTCAAGGCGATGAGCAAAAAGAACACGAATTTCGGTACGAGGTCCCACCACCAGTCATAGAACTTCGTATAGAGAAAAATCACGAAAAAAGTGATGCCGGTATTGACCACCTCGGGCCACTCACGACGTGCGCCAAAACCGATTGCTGCCGCACTGATGAGAAACCCAAGCACTTGATAAAGATGCTCGATGGTGCGATCTGCGAACGGCAAGTAACTGATGCGTCCCCAGTTCGCGAGCACCAATATCGGCAACAGCGCCGCTAACAAGCCGAACACTCGATAGATCGAGGCGAATCCCGTGAAGCGCGCCTGCGACACGAACATCGACGCGAAGAACAACAGCAGCGCGGCGGGAAAGAAATTCTCGGGACGCTCGCCGAAATCGAGCCAGTACATGCCGCTGAAGGTACCGGTACGCGCGGCGACGAAGGCGATCACACACAGCAAACCCGCAGCGAGCAACAGCCGCAGATCGAACGTGTATGCCAGTAGCAGCGCAAGTGCAGCCCAGGCGAGCAGCGCACCATCGGACGGCGTGACATTGAACATCTGGCCGAGCAGCGACACATTCAGTATGAAGCACGCGAATGCCGCCATTGCCGCCAGCTTCGCGAAATAACCTGTCGCGTCTCGCCGTGCGACAGCGAAGGTCGCCAGCAAGGTGCCGAGCGCACCAGCGATGAGTAGCACGACGCGAATCGTCGTCGGGAACAACCCCCAGAACTGCCTGAAGAGAAAGAACACGCTGGCCGCCAACGCCAACGCACCCAGGAACGACGCAACCCGCATACCCAATGACAGGCGCTTACCGTGCTGGTCGCGATCGATGTCGAACGCGTGGGCAAGTTGCGTGAGCAGCGCATCGTGATGGCCCGTGACCGCGCAGCGCTGTTCATCGGTCAACGCAAGGACGCGCTCGGCTTCGAGTTTCGCAAGCTCTGCGCGAAAGCTGCGGATATCGTCGGCACGCTGTTGTGCCTGGGTTCTCGTGAGTGTGTCGGTCATCGATCGTGGCCCTCGCGGCACCACATTCTGGCCGCCCTCGTTCGAGAATCACAGACGCTGCTCGTCAACCGATCTGCCCTGCAGGAGCGCACATGGCGATTCCATCGTTCACTGATCTTTGGTTGCCGGCCCAAATCGCGCGAGCGTATGGTTGGCGCCTTCGCCTGCCTTGAGGGACCTTCCGTGAAGCGCAGACTGACGTTCGTATCGTTCTTGTTCGCAGCAACCGCAACGACCGCACTTGCGGACACAGCTTACGAACCGCCGCGCACGCCAGAGGGCGAGCCGGATCTACAAGGTGTGTGGACGAATGTCAGTCTGACGACACTACTGCGATCGCCGCAATTCAAAACCAACGTCGTCAACGCCGAAGAAGCCGAACGCGTGGCGCAACGCCGCGCTGCAGCGATGGCGCGCAGCTTGGAGCCCACCGATCCGAACGCGCCCGCGCCACCGAAAGGCGGCAATGTCGGCGGTTACAACTCCTTCTATGGGGATGCAGGCGATCGGCTGGCCAAGGTCCACGGCGAATATCGAACCACATGGCTGCTCGACGAAGCGAACGGCCAACTGCCCTATTCCGAACAAGGCCGCCTCACATTCCAGGGCAAGCTCGCCTCGGTCCGCAACAACTTCGACGGCCCGGAAGCGCGGCCGATGGCCGAACGCTGCGTCGTCGGCTTCGGCTCCACCGCCGGCCCGCCGATGATCAATGTGCTGTACAACAATCACTATCAGATCGTGCAGACGGCCAATCATGTCGTGATCCATGTCGAGATGAATCACGACGCGCGCATCGTGCGCATGAACGCCAAGCATCGGCACCCGAATATCCGCCCATGGATGGGCGATTCGATCGGTTGGTGGGACGGCGATACGCTCGTCGTCGAGACGACCCACTTCAACCCCGGCGAAGAACTGCGCACGAACTTCGATCAGTCCTTTTATATCTCCGAGAACGGCAAAGTCACCGAACGCTTCACGCGCATTTCGCCGACGCAGATCAGCTATGAGTTCTCCGTCGACGATCCAGCCACGTTCACCAAGGTCTGGCGCGCCGCGATGGTGCTGAACGCGGCGGAAGGCAATCTTTACGAATACGCCTGCCACGAAGGCAACTACGCGCTTCCAGGGATCTTGGCCGGCGCACGCAAAGTGGAAGCCGAAGGCGGCGTCGCAGACGATGGCGACGGCGCAACTGAATAGCGCCAGCCACGCCCCTTTCCTTAGTGTTATCGACTCGGCCATGCAATCGGCCGCGCGATCGCATCTTAAATGACGCCTTGATCCCGCAGCGCCGACAACCGCTCGACGCCGTAGCCCAGCATCCCTTGATAGACGGCTTCGTTGTGCTGCCCCACGTGTAGCGCAAGCGTATCGCTCAGTGCGCAGCGCGCGCCGGAGAAATTGATCGGGATCCCTGCGGTATGCAAATTCAGATCGTGTGGATAGCTCGGATGCTGCACCGGGTCGACCTCACCTCGCGCAAGGACGCGCGGATCCGAGAGTGCTTCAACGGGCCGTCTGACCGGCGCCACCGGTATACCGCGGCGACTCAACTCCTCTACGACCTCCTCGGTCGTATGCGCCTCGCACCACTCGCCAATGATGCGCTCGAGTTCCGCGGCATGACTGACTCGCGCATCACGTGATGCAAAGCGTGGATCCTCTATGAGCGGCTTCTGCATCGAGTCGCACAGTGCCACGAACATTCCGTCGTGCACGGCGACGAGCGACACATAGCCATCTGCGCATTTGAAAATTCCGAAAGGCGACAAGCGGGGAACCGTCAAACCCGTGCGCGCCGGAATGCCAGCGAGTTCCATCGCACGCCAGTTTTCGATCGCGACGAACGAGGTCAACGCCCCGAGCATCGACACGTCCACATGTTGCGCCTCGCCGCCTTGCTCACGCTGCCGAAGCGCTGCGAGGATGCCTATCACCGCAAAGACGGGGGCCAACATATCCGCGACGGGCACGCCGAAACGCACCGGCGGACCGCCGGGATCACCGCTTGCGAACATGGCGCCGCTCAGCGCCTGGACGATGACATCCATCGCTTTGCTGCCTTCGGACACGCCCGCACCGAAGCCGCTCAGCGAACAATAGATAATTCTCGGGTTCGCTGCTTTGGCAACCTCATAGCCGACGCCCAAGCGATCCGCGGTGCCGCTTGCGAAGTTTTCCACGACGATATCGCTGATAGAGACGAGGTCGCGAAAGACTTCGGCAGCTTGTGATGATTTCAGATTGAGTGAGACTCCGTACTTGCCGCGCGTTCGCGTGAGGTGCGAGATGGACACATCGTCGGCATGACGCTTGCGTTGCACGATGCCATCGCGGCCGAGATAAGGGCTGTTCTCACGGGCGAGATCGCCGCCATCCGGGTCCTCCACCTTGATGACTTCCGCGCCCAGTCCCGCCAGCAGCATCGTCGCATACGGCCCTGCGAGTGCACGCGTCAGGTCGACGACGCGAATGCCGGCGAGCGGCTTGGCAGCAGAATTGATTGTCTTTTCCATCAGCTCGAAAAGCGTTGCGCCAGCGACGCCCGCCGCGCCGGCATGAAGGCAGCCGCGCTGCCTGGGTTTATGCGACTGATTTAATCATCCGCTTGAGTCGGGAGCAACACCGGTCCAATCGGTAGAGAATCACCACGTACTACACTACGCTTACGCAGGTTCAGTCCGGATGACCCAAATGCCATCGAAACCGAAGCAAGCAGCAACCTCGACTCGAGACAGGATCCTGGCGCAAGCGGCCAAGCATTTCGCTCACCGCGGGTTCAATGCCACTTCACTGCGCGAGATCACGCGTGATGCGCACGCGAACCCGGCATCTGTCCACTACTACTTCAACTCCAAAGAGGAGCTGTACCTGGAAGTGATCGCGGACTTTCGCGAGCACTTGAGCCGCGAGCGCAATGACGCGCTGCTCAGCATCAATCCGAAGCTGCGCGGCACACGACGCATTCGCGCCATCGTGCACGCGTACGTCGCGCCGCACATTCGTCTGTGTGCAGATCCAAAGGCAGCGAACTACGTCCGTATCGTCGCTCGGGCCACCTCCGAGACTCACTATCCGCAAGAAATTCAGATCCCAAAGACCATCAACACGCTGCGAGAAGCCTTCGTACGAGCGTTATCAGAAACACTGCCGGAAGCATCGGAGGAGCGTGTACGCAAGGCCTTCACATTCACGGTGGACTTGATGCTGCTGGCGCCCGTCGACACGGTGTACGAAGCACTTTCAGGTAAACCGGCGTGGCCGGAGGACCCCGAAGCTCTCATCGATCACGTCGTCGACTTCTGCACCGCCGGGATCATGGCCACTTGCAGTTGATCGCAGCTGCCCAAGCAAGATCTGCTGCGCGTCAGCGCCTGCATTCTCGAACGATAGCGGCTCCTGGTTGGCAAGGAGCCCGCCTCTCATCAGAACTCCATGCGAATACCCGCCGCCCACTGTCGTGGCGGCTTGTACGTCACCATCTGACTATTGTTCGGCGCGGAATGAACGCCATTGGCAACGACGGCCTCATTCGTCAGGTTCGAACCGCTTACGAACAACTCCCAACCGCCGCTTCTCGGCTTGAGCGCCACGCGCGCGTCCACCAGGTCGTAGGCATCCTGGGCGACCGCGTCCGTGTTGTCGGCATCGATGTAGTAGTTGTCGCTGTACTTGTAGTCGACCCGCATATCCAGATCCCAGTTGCTGCCGAGCGATAACGTGTAAGCAGCAGAGAGATTCGCGGTCAGCTCAGGTGCGAATGGCAGCACGCAGTCCATGCCGCAGGCGAGTTGCACGCCAGTGCGCAGTTCCGTGAATTCGAACTCTTGATAACCGAGCGCCGCACCCAACCGCAGTTCCGGCACGGGGATGTACGTGAGCTCGAGTTCGAGACCTTTGGATTCGCCGCTGCCTGCATTCTCTTCAAGTCGCACACCACCGAGTTCAACGGACAAGCGTGTGATCTGAATGTCGGTGTATTCGCTGTAGAACGCGGATGCGTTGGCGCGCAAGGTGCGGCCCAACCACTCGCTCTTGATGCCCGCCTCGATCGTTTCGATCTCTTCTTCGTCGAACGACTGCAACGCGGTCACGGACGAGGGTCGACCGTTGTAGCCACCTGCTTTGAAGCCGGTCGAACCCTGCACATACAGCATCACATCGTCGGTCGGCTTGAATTCGAAACCCAACTTCGGCGTAAAGATGTCCCACTTGTCGACCGGAATCGGTGTCAGGTTATAGGTGTCGAAGCTCACGAGATTGCGTAGCGGGCGCACCTCGTAGTAGTCGAACTCTTTCTCTTCCCTGCTGAAGCGCGCACCCGCAGTCATGCTGAAGCGATCGGTGAATGCGAACGCGCCATGCAAGAAGACGGCATAGCTGGTGTTCTGCATGAGGCGGGCGCCGGTACGCGAGTTGTCAAAGCGCGCGTTGTTCGGATTGTTCGGACCACCCAAGAGACAAGGCGCCGCACACCCTGCAGGCAGCACCGTGGGCGTCAATGAATTCGGCGCCGCTGCTTGGAGTGCCTCGAAAAGCCCCGCCTGTTGACGCGAGCGCTGCACGTCGCGTGCGGTCTCATCGAAGTACCACAAGCCTGCAACCCAATCGAAGCGATCGTTGAACGCGCTGCCGAGGAATTGGACTTCCTGACTGAACTGATGCTGCGAGATGTCCACACCACCCGTGGAGACGATCTCCGCAGGCGTGCCATCGCCATCGCCACGCGTTTCGACATCGAGTTCGCGGTAGCCGGTGATCGACTTCACTTGGAATGCATCGAACGTCCAGGTCAGGCCGAGCGATGCTCCCCAGATGTCCGAGTTGTTGTAGCCCGGCCAAGTGGCATACGTGGTCCACGGCTCATGCGTGATCCATTGCGCACCGTAGGTCGGCAGCCCATTCGGGATCGCGTAGAACTGGTTGTACGCTGCGATATTCGGGCTTGGGTTTCCTGGCAAACCGACCATCTGATAGTCGACCGCATTCTGACGCTCGCGGGTGACGTCCGCAGAGAGTTGCGCCTCGAAAGTCTCCGTGGGCGTCCACAACAGCGTCGCTCGGCCGCTGCGGCGATTCGTGTCGTTACCTGCTTCGCCTGAGCTATTGCGTCCGAACTGCGCAGGATCCTCCAAGCTGTAGAGGTGCCTGTAGTAGCCGTCCTGTTCACGCGACATCGCGGACACACGCAGTGCGAGCGAGCCGGGGACGAGCGGCAGGTTCAACGAGCCGCTCAAGTCTTGACGGTTGTAGCTACCGAGGGTCACTTGCGCGATGCCGCTTAGCTCCTCGTCAGGACGCTTCGTCGAGACGACGACAGCACCGCCGATCGTGTTCTTGCCGAACAAAGTGCCTTGCGGACCACGCAGCACTTCGATGCGCTCGACATCGAGCAGCTCGAGCACCGACCCCGGCGCACGTGCCAGATACACGCCGTCGACATAGATGCCCACGCCCGGATCTTTCGTGATGATGAAGTCGGGCTGACCGACGCCGCGAATGAACACCTGGGCAAAGTTGCCGCCGCCGCTGCCATTGCCGGCATAGGAGAACTCCATGTTCGGCGTGACGCTCGTGACACTGCGCAAATCGATCGCACCGATCTCCTGCAGCAAGTCGGCACTCAAGGCCGTAACCGATACGGGCGTGTCCTGCAGATTCTCGGCGGTTCGTCTCGCCGTCGTGATGACTTCTTCGAGCGTGCCCGATGCAGGCGTCTGCGCACCCACCGACAGCGACATACTGACCGTCAGACCAACGATCGCCTGCAATGATCGAATTCGCATGACTCCCCCAACTATTTATACATCTACTTAGATCACTTGATTAAATCGGAGAGTAGAGGCGACGTAGGAAAACGTCAACAATCGATCGGCTGCATGCCGCGGCACTGCTACCACTGACCCCGTACTGATGCGGCTCACGGACAATCATCCCGACACGTCTCGCAATCGCTCGC
>CAZIXV010000063.1:5123-7386 GCA_964543105.1 uncultured Steroidobacteraceae bacterium | reverse complement strand
CGCGAAGTTCGCATCGAACAACGCCTGTTGATCCGCGGGGAAATCGAGGATCTGTACGCCCTGATCGAGCGCGAACTGCAAGCCGGCTTGTTGTGCTTTGGCGATTCCTCCGTGAGCGCCTGCTGCCACACCGCAAGACTGCGCTCGAGCACGTCCTTCAAATCCATCGGCAAGCGCTGCCACGAACGCTGCGAAATCGCGCGCGCCGGATACGCGCCACGGCTTACGTGCACGCGTGCATGGGTGTCATGCAACGTGGCAATGACCATCGCTGCTGCCGCGGCGAGCACGATGCACGTTTGAACGAGTTCGATCGAACCGAGCAAGGGCCACCCCACATGGCGACCGAGCACCGCAATGGCGTCGGCCGACATGGCGAGGAGCAAGGCGACGGAGCCGACGACGAATGCGCACTGGATGAGAAAGCCCAGCGATCCGCCCTCCCTTTCGTGCTGATTGTCATTCATTTTTTTAACCGTTGTGTGGGCAATGACCACCAGGAAGGGTGCGTCGCGCCGCCTCGGTCCGTCGCGATTGACAGTTCGCAGCGGTGCTTCTAGGCTCGCCTAAGCACTTGACTTAAGCGAGTGCTTATTTGTTTTGATGCTAACCACCGCGCCTGACGCGCGTCAACGATAACGAGGGGGATCAATGCTTTCGCACCACTCAGGTTTCCGTGTGCGCGCTCACGACGCACGCCGCAGCACTCGCCGTACGGTGAGATCTAATGCAGTTCGGTGGCTCGGCGCGGCCGCGCTGGTCGCGCTGGTCGCGCCAGCGGTTGCGCTCGCCGCGGTGACGACGACCGGGACGCTTACTGATGGCACGGCTTTCCGTATCGACTATCCCGATCAGTTCAATGGCACGCTGCTCGTTGGGCTCGACTATGCGTCGAGCAATCCGAACTCGGCGCAAACCCAAGCGTTGCTGGCGCGCGGATATGCCATGGCAGGCACGACACGCTTCGTGACGGGCGGCTGGAACACCGAAGGCGCTGTTAACAACCAGGTCGAGGTGGTCAACAAATTCAAGAGCATTCACGGCCGGCCCGCCCGTGCGGTCGCGTTCGGCTCATCGGCCGGTGGTCACACCGGTGCGGCAACGATCCAGGCTCGCCCAGACGTGTTTAGCGGCGCGGTACTGATGTGCGGCGGCCTCTCAGGCACGGTCGGTCAATGGCACGCGAAGCTCGATGCCGTGTACGTCGCCAAGATGCTGATTGCGCCGAACGACCCGCGCCTGCCCGTCATCAACATTCCGGATGATTTCGCTACTAACGCGCGGCCCGCGTGGCTCGCGACACTTGCGAATGCACAACAAACGCCTGAAGGTCGCGCGCGCATCGCGCTCGCCGCGGTGCTCGGGCAGTTGCCGACGTGGTCGCATCCAGCGAAACCAAAGCCCGCGAATTGGGATTTGGCAGCCATACAAGAAGGGCTGTATGACAGCCTTGCAGGCGGACCGTTACCGACGATCGGCCAGGCGATGAGCAGCCGCAATGAAATTGAGCGTCGTAGCGGCGGCAACATCTCCTCGAATGTCGGGGTGGACTACGCGGAACTCCTCTCGCGCGTCGAGAACTCGGAAGTCGTACGTCAGCTCTATCGCGAAGCGAACCTCGACTTGAACGCGGACCTGAAGACGCTCGCACGTTCGCCGCGCTACAAAGCCGACCCGAAGGCGCTGGTGTGGGCTGAACCCGGCATCTTCGACGGCGAATTGGAAGTGCCCGTCCTCACGGTGAACAACATTGGCGACAACATCTCCACCGCCGCGAGTCAATCCGCCTATGAAGAAGAAGTGCATCGCGCCGGCGCCGGCAAGATGCTGCGCCAGTTGTATGTTGAAAGCGCAGGTCACTGTGGCTTCAGCGCAGCCGAAACCGTCGCAGCCGTCGAAGTGCTGCAATCGCGGCTGCTCACGAAGAAATGGGATGACGCTGACAACCCCCACAAGCTCAACGCAATCGCTCGCTCGTTGAACCTGGGCGCTGCGCGCTTCATCAGCTACTCGCCGGATGAGTTCGCCCGCCCGTTCACCGAGTGCGATCTGAAGCAAGCCAAGCGCAAGCTGCGCCTGCCAGAGAAGGTGAAGCTGCGCTTCCAGAAGTGGTATCGCCACTACTCCTGCTGAGATCACGCCGGAGCGAGACCCCCTTTTTCCTCCGGCCATTGATCGGCGCGGGGATACCGGTAACCGGTTGGAGCCGCCCATTTTTTTTTACACCGCCCAATTTGTAAAGCGCCTCCAATCCCCCGCAACG
>CAZIXV010000063.1:4000-5113 GCA_964543105.1 uncultured Steroidobacteraceae bacterium | reverse complement strand
AGCCCAACTACTCGGGCTGTTATCACGCGGGTGCGAGACCCCCTTGTCCCCCCGGCATTTGCGCGGCGCGACAATCGGGAAACCGTATTCCCGCGCCGCTTTTTTCTGAACCCAGCACATTTGGAAGCGCGCATCCATGCGCGCGAAGCTCGTGAGCCGAGACAGCAACCGCGGCTATACTTCGCCGCCCGCTCAACGACTCATCTGCTTTGCAAGCCGCGTCCAATCCGCCTCTCAGCCCGATCCTCGGTATCGCCTTCAAGCTCGCGTCCGTCGTGCTGTTCGCAGGCATGACGGTATGCGTCAAATTTCTAGGGTCGGCCATCCCGGCTGGACAAACGATCTTCGTGCGCGGCGTGCTCACGATCGTCATCCTGGCGCTGTTCGCACAGCTCACAGGTCAGCAGCATCTACTGAAAACACGTAACCCGCGTTCGCATGCGCTGCGCTCGTTGTCGGGCACAGTCGCCATGTTCTGCCTCTTCACCGCCGTGACGATGATTCCGCTCGCCGACGTCACAGCGATCACGTTCACGGCGCCCATGTTTCTCACCGTGCTGGCGATGATCTTTTTGGGCGAGCGCATTCATCGTTTTCGCTGGACGGCGCTCGGCATCGGTTTTCTCGGCGTGCTGATCATGGTCGGCCCGCACCTCACGCTCGCCGCGGCTTCGTCATTGGGCGCGTTGACCGCACTTGGCGCCGCATTCTTCTCCGCGATTGCAATGGTGTTCCTGCGCAGCATGAGCGGCGGTGAGCACGCGATCACGATCACGTTCTATTTCTCGATCACCTTCATGGTGTGCGCCGCGCTGACTGCATTGAGCGGCTGGCCCGTGCCTACGCCGATGCAATGGGTATTCATTGTGCTTGCAGGCTTGTTCGGCGTTCTGGGTCAGTTGTTGATGACCTACTCCTATCGTTACGCCGAAGCATCGACCATCGCGCCGCTCGATTACGCGAGCATGATCATGTCGGTCGTTTTGGGTTACGTATTCTTTGCAGAAATTCCGACCTGGTCGATCTGGATCGGCGCGCCGCTCGTCGTCGCCGCTGGCCTGATTATTCTTTGGCGCGAATATCACTTGAAGAAACAAGTCAGCGCGCCTGACG
>CAZIXV010000063.1:0-3900 GCA_964543105.1 uncultured Steroidobacteraceae bacterium | reverse complement strand
CATTACGTCGAGTCGCGCGCTCACTCGCCGTCGAGTTCGTTTACACCTCACTCTCGAACGCATCGGCGCACTTGCAGCGGACACAGTGCGAGTCACTCCGATTGCGTGACATGCATCACATTTGCAGCTCGGAAACAGGCACTACACGTCGATAAATTCTTTCGGCGACGCTTCGGCATGAGGCTTGCACCTTCTTGCTCGCCGCTCGCATCACGCAGGTACGCGGCGGATCGAATGACAAGCATCAACGGAGAAGCACGTTTCATGAATAAGAAGTTGTGGTCGATCGCTGCACTGGCGTCTCTTGCCATCTCGAGCGCGAATGCCGTTCCCATCAACCTCGGTGGATCTGAGAAGAATCTGCAGCAGATCGTTCATGATCTCGCGGTGGATGGCTCATCGAGCGTCAATGTCGTGACCGATCAATACGAGCTTGATGAAACGTGGCGCGTCAATTCGGTGTTCATGCCTTCCAGCAGCATCGTCGTTGAGCTTGCCGGATATGCAGGAACGAACCGCTTCGGCTTGTACGACATCCACAATCCGCATGCGCGCGTCGAATTGTTCGGTGGCGCTGCGAGCGCGGGCGCAACGAGCTTGTTCAACATCGACGACGACGGCCGCGTGTATGGCGCAACCGGCTTCACCGGCACGACCTTCAGCAGCAACATCTTCGGCTTCTATCTCGAAACGCTGGATGGCATCTGGTATTCGCAATCCGACTTGAACCACGATGGCGCCGATCATCTCGTTGCGTATCGCGGCGAAGGCGATGTCATCAACTCGCCCTTCGGCAAGCGCGTGTGGAGCGATGAGAGCTTCCTGCTTGCGTGGGAAGACCTTGCCTCGAACCGCTGGGATCAGGATTACAACGATTTCGTGCTGTTCGTGAGCGGCGTCGAGGGCGTCACGGTTCCCGAACCCATGTCGCTCGGCCTCTTCGGCCTCGGCCTTGCGGGCCTTGCGGTCACTCGTCGCAAGAAGAAAGCAGCGAACGCAAGCTGAAGTCACACACCTCGATCGCAGAAAACGCCGCCGCAAGGCGGCGTTTTCATTTAGGCCGCCCGCTGACTGAAACTTCGACACGAACGGCGCGCTTGGCTTCACAAAGCTGCGCCGCGGCATTCCATGGCAACACCCTGATCGTGCAAGTGCTTAGGCGGATGCGTCGAATCCGCACACGACGGCTGGCGCGCTTGGCATAGCATCGATCTCCCTCATCGGCTCACCTGCACTTTCAGGAGATGCGCCATGGCCCACACACGACATCAAGCGCTCGATCGCCCCGATCGAGCAGCGCAAACCGCGACCAGCTCAGTACTCGATGTGGATGCCGAAAGGCTCGATGCGTTCGTCGGCAAATGGCACATGGAAGGACAGCAGCTCGCGGGGGCCGCCGGGCCGGCCGCGCCGGTCAGCGCGGTACAAACCTATGAATGGATGCCGGGCAAGCAGTTCTTGATTCATCGCTTCGAGGGTCATGTTGGCGACTCGGATGCATCGTGCGTCGAAGTGATCGGATTCGATACAGAGCGTCGCTGCTTTCGCGCGCACACGTTCTATAACAACGGCCAGATGAACGTATGGGACATCGAAGCGCGCGCCGATGACTGGCGCGTCGTGGGCGACTGGACCTCAGGTGACCGACAAAGGAAGGTGCGCTGCACGATCGCGTTCAGCGATGACGGCCGCACCATGCGCAGCCGATGGGAGCATTCTCAAGATGGAATCTCCTGGCTGACGTTCTGGGATGTCTCAGCGCGCAAGGTGGTCACGAGTTAGCGCAAGACGTCCTACCGCACATCGCCGAATATCTACTCGCATTGCAGCCCCTTCCCTGCACGCAGGGAAGGAGTGGGATCTCGCTCGCACGTCGCGCAGCGCTCGAGTCGCTAAACTGCCGCCAAAAGGAAAACACCCGGCAGGCAGATGAGCGCACCAAGCCAGTTTCGACTCTTCACTCAGCGACGCTTTCTCCCCTTCTTCGGCGCACAAGCACTCGGTGCCTTCAACGACAACGTCTACAAGAACGTGCTCGTCATTCTGGCGGCGTATCACGCAAGCACGTACAGCACGATGCCGCCGACGCTGCTCGCGAATGTCGCGGCCGGCTTGTTCATTCTTCCCTTCGTCTTGTTCTCAGGCCTCGCCGGTCAACTGGCGGACCGGTATGACAAAGCGCTCGTTCTGAAAGTCGTCAAAGGCGTCGAGATTCTCATCATGGGCGCCGCGGCCATCGGCTTCGCCGCGGCGAGCATTGAGATCCTGCTGGGCGCGCTATTCATGATGGGGGTGCATTCGACCTTCTTTGCACCCGCCAAGTACGGCCTGCTCCCAGAAGTACTGCGCGATCGCGAACTCGTCGGCGGTAACGCGCTGCTCGAAATGGGCACCTTTCTGGCGATTCTGCTGGGCACGTTGACGGCGGGCATACTCGCCGCAAACGGCCACATGGGCGTCATCACGACCACGCTGCTTGCCATCGCAGCCGTTGGTTTCCTCATGAGTTTGGCGATTCCGAAGCTGCAGCCCGCCGCGCCGAACCTCAAGATCGATTGGCTGCCGTGGACGTCGACCTGGGACAACTTGCGCGCGGCGCGCGAGCGCAAGAGCGTCTTTCAATCGATTCTCGGCATCTCCTGGTTTTGGTTCTACGGCGCGCTCGTCCTCGCGCAATTGCCGCTTTATGCGAAGGATGAATTGGGCGGCAGCGAACAAGTCGTCACGTTGATGCTCGTATTGTTTTCTTGTGGCGTAGGCATCGGCTCGCTGCTGTGCGAACGCTTATCGGGCCACAAGGTCGAGATCGGCCTCGTACCGTTTGGGTCGATCGGCTTGACCGCGTTTGCAGTCGATCTGTACTTCGCGACGCCTCACGATCCATATGGAGTCGCACTCACGGCGAGTGAGTTCATTCGCGAGCCGGGCGCATGGCGCATCTTGCTCGATCTGGGCTTGATCGGCGTCGCGGGCGGTTTGTTCATCGTGCCGCTCTATGCGCTCGTACAACAGCGCTCACGGCGCGAAATCGTTTCGCGCGTCATCGGCGCGAACAGCATTCTCAATGCGCTGTTCATGGTTGCAGCCGCTGCACTCGCGGGCGTCGCGCTGCAACTCGGCATGACGATTCCCCAAGTGCTGCTGATGACGGCCGTGCTGAATGCTTTCGTCGCGTTGTACATCTACAGCCTCGTGCCGGAATTCCTGTTGCGATTCCTCGCATGGGTACTCGTCACCTTCGTGTATCGGTTGCGCAAATCCGGGATCGAAAACATTCCCGAGCGCGGCCCCGCGTTATTAATCTGCAATCACGTCGGCTTCGCGGATGCGATCGTGATTTCCGCGGCGTGTCCGCGGCCGGTGCGCTTCATCATGGAAAGCAGCATCTTTCGCATCCCGGTACTGAGCACGATCTTTCGCGGCATGAAGGCGATTCCGGTGTGCTCGGCGAAAGAAGATCCCGTCGTCTATGAACGTGCGTTCGTGAGCGTGGCTGAGGAATTACGTGCCGGCAATCTCGTGTGCATCTTTCCGGAAGGTCGCTTGACGGCTGACGGAGAGATCGGCGAATTCCGTCCTGGCATGATGCGCATCCTGCAAGAAACCCCGGTTCCGGTCGTCCCGATGGCACTCACGGGTTTGTGGGATTCGATGTTCTCGCGGAAATATCCCAAGTGGTGGCAACGCTGGCCGCGCCGCGTGTGGGCGAAAATCGAACTGCGCGTGGGCGCACCGATCGATGTCATCGATGCTGATTTGCAGACGATGCGACGACGGGTGGTCGAGTTGCGCGGCGAGGAGCAGTAACGCTGTGCGTGCCCCCTCCCTAACCCTCCCCCGCTACGCAGGGGAGGGAATGCTCTGGCTGTTGCCTGTAGCCTGTAGCCTGTTGCGTGCCCC
>CAZIXV010000062.1:0-15557 GCA_964543105.1 uncultured Steroidobacteraceae bacterium | reverse complement strand
TCGGGGCTCGGGGCTCGGGGCTCGGGGCTCGGGGCTCGGGGCTCGGGGCTCGGCAAGAGCCAAGGCACAAAGCCATTCTGGCCGTAACCCGTAGCCCGTAGCCCGTAGCCCGGCACGAAACGCCTCAGCTATCTTCAACGCTAATCGTCGGGAACGCCGCCGCCCCTTTGAGTCCAGACGCCGCCAGGCGGCCAGCGACATGTCGCGCCATTTCGATGTACGCGCGCCCTAACTTGCCGTCGGGATCGGCAACGACCGTCGGCTTGCCCGCATCGGCTTGTTCGCGAATGCGCATATCGAGCGGCAACTCGGCGAGCAAATCGACGCCATATTGTTCGGCCATGCGCCGTCCGCCGCCGGCGCCGAATACATGTTCTTCGTGGCCGCAATTCGAACAGACATGCAGGCTCATGTTCTCGACGATGCCGAGCACTGGCACCTCGACTTTCTGGAACATCTTGAGGCCTTTGCGCGCATCGAGCAGCGCAATGTCCTGCGGCGTCGTGACGATGACCGCTCCGCTCACCGGCACACGTTGCGAGAGCGTCAATTGCGTATCGCCCGTTCCGGGCGGCATGTCGATGACGAGGTAGTCGAGTTCGCCCCAGCGCGTGGTCTCGAGTAGTTGCACCAGCGCCTGCGTCACCATGGGGCCGCGCCAGATCATCGGTTGCTCTTCATCGATCATGAAACCGATCGACATCACCTTGACGCCGTGACTCACCGGCGCATTCACGGTCTTTTGATCCGGGCTCGTCGGCCGCTCGCCGCTCAAGCCCATCATGCGCGGTTGGCTCGGGCCGTAAATATCTGCATCGAGAAGGCCTACTTGCGCACCGTCCCATGCGAGCGCCAAGGCCAGGTTTGCCGCCGTCGTGGACTTGCCCACACCGCCTTTGCCGGACGCCACGGCAATGATGTTCTTGACGGCCTGGATCGGGCGCAGATTGCGCTGTACGGCCTGCGATTCGACGGCCCAGTCGAGATCGATGTCGATACGCTCGGAAAGTCCCTCACTCGCGAGCCGCTCCTGCAGGGCGGCGGCGAGCTCCTCGCGGTAGCGAGCCGCGGGAAATCCCAGCGCCAGCTGCACGCGCACGGCGCCGTCCGCGAGGCTCAAAGATCGAATCGCCTGTGCCTCGCCCAGCGACAGATTCAGGTGGGGCTCGACGAACGATTCGATGACTCCGCGAACGGTCTGCTCACGATCGGTACTCATGAAATTCTCGGCATCGGCGTTGCGGGCGCCGGATTGTAGCGGATCGACACCGATCTTTAGACTGGCGCGCCGCGCACGCGAGCCCGCGTTCGTAAATTCTTGACTAACGGGAGGTTTTGCCTCGCAAGAGTCGTGGCATAATGCGGCGCGTGACGCTGGCCGTGGCATTAAACGGGACTTTTCTACGAATGATCTGCGGCCCGATGTCGCACAACCATAGGCAAAAGCCAACGGCAGCGTCCGAGCATTGCGAGCAAACGCGAGTGACGATCAGCCTGCAGCGGGTGCAATGAGCAGGCGGACTCGACCAAGCCGTTCGTGGTCTGCACTCGTGCCGTTCATGGCATTGAATCTGTACCCGACCAGATGACGTTGCCCGCCAGACCCGAGAGTGTATTGGTGCAAGAAGTGCCGGCATGCATAGCGATCGAATGGGCGTCGATGAGTTCGAAGCGCCATCAACCCTTCGTGCATGCTCGCGATCAATGGATGTTTGAGACCACTCGATGAGTTTTTTTGCGGACCTACGAGCTGAACGCCTCATCGCGGAGATCCGCGGCATCGGCGATCCATTACATCCGGATTCGCAGAAAGCGTTTCAAAAGCTGGCGAAGCTCGGCGCCGGCGCGATCCCTAAGATTCTCGATGCGCTCGCCGTGGCGGATAAGAAGGAAACCGCCTTCTACATCGACATCCTCACGCAACTCCTCGACAACAAAACCTTCCCTGCCGTCGTGCAGGGGCTCATCGATGGCAATGCGCGCACCATCGCCGCGATCAGCGCAGCGCTGGCGCAAAGCAATAATTACAGCCCCACCTTATTGATCGAGCTGCTGGGCCGCGATGATGTCTCGAAGCCGGCGGTGCTCGAGGTCATCACGGCACAGAAACACCGCTTTACGGTACGCGATCTGTTGCAGCACGCGTATTCACAGGAAGCGAACGAGAAGGCGGCGCTGTTCAAAATCATTGGCGAGCTGGCCGATGAGTCGAGCATCGATGAATTGACCAGCCGCATCGAAGGCAAAGACTCCGTCGCGCGCATGCACATCATCAATATTCTCGCGCGCTTCAATCATCCGCAGGTCGCCGCCGCCATCCAAACGCAGATGCGCGATCCGAACAAAATGATTCGTCAGGCCGCTTTGAATGCGCTGTCGAAGATGGACGGGCCGGTCAATATCGAACCGGTCGTGCAATTGCTGCGCGATCCCGACATCGAAGTACAAAACCGGGCGGTCGATGTCGTCGTGCGCGCCAAGGACCCGGACACGATGAAGCATCTCGTCGAGGTGCTGAAGGATGAAAACGAATACGCCCGTCGCGCTGCAGTGGAAGTGCTCAATCACCTCGGCACCGCACGCGATATCAAGCAGCTGCTCAACGTCATCAAGGACGACGACTGGTGGGTGCGCACGCGTGCAGCCGATGCCCTCGGCAAAATCGGCGGTCCGCGCGTCGTCGACGCCGTCATCGAGTTGATTCGCGATGAAGATGAGGAGGTGCGCCGTGCCGCGATCGAAATCCTCAATCAGACGAAGGATGAGCGCGCGATCAATTTCCTGATCGAAGCGACCAAAGACAAGGATTGGTGGGTCAGTGAACGTGCGGTCGACGCCCTGGCGGAAATCGGCAGCAAAAAAGCCGTGCCGGCATTGCTCGAGCTACTGCATGCCAACAACACGCGCTCGCTGCCGACGGTGGCCCGCGCGCTCGGCAAGATCGGCGACACCCGCGTGATCGAGTCGCTGGTGAAACTGCTCGAGCGGCCGGAGAAGGAGATCCAGATCGAGGCGATCAGCGCGCTCGCGCGATTGGCCGATGATCGACGTGCCGATACGGTGCGCGGTTACATCCAGAACATCAGCGCGAGCACGCAAGACGACACGATTCAGCACGTTGCAGTGCGCGCGATCGAAGACATCGACAATCGCTACTCGAGCACGGCGGTGGCAGCGCAAGCGAAGGCTGCCATCATGGCGGAACCGGCGCGCACCCTGCTCATCGAGCGCGGCGACGTCGATCAAGTCATCAAGAAGGCGGAGGAACAGGCCGCCGCTTCGCAGAAGCTCGACATCTCGACGCTCAAGCCCGGCGAAATCATCGAAGGGCGCTACAAGTACATCGAGAAGATCGGCAAGGGCGCCTTCGGTACGGTCGTGCTCGTTGAGGACACAGTCGTCGAGGAACGCCTGATCCTGAAATTCTTGAACCCGAATGTCAGCCAAGACGAAGAGATGATGAAGCGCTTCGTCCACGAGCTGCGCTACTCACGCAAGATCACCCACAAGAACGTCATCCGCATTTACGACTTCTTGTACATGCGGGGCAACTACGCAATCTCGATGGAATACTTTCCATCGCATACGCTCGGCGCCGAAATCGTCAACGAGAAACCGTTGCCACTGGCTCGCGCCATTCAGTACGCCATGGACATTGCGAGCGGCATGCTGGTCGCACATCAAGCCGGCATCGTGCATCGCGACTTGAAGCCGGCGAACGTGCTCATCAATAACGAAGGCCTGCTCAAGATCGTGGATTTCGGTGTGGCCGCCGCCCACAAGGAAGGCGACACCCAGCTCACGAAGACCGGCTACGTCATCGGCTCGCCAAAATACATGGCGCCCGAGCAAATCCTCGGCAAGAAGGTCGATGAGCGCGCCGACGTCTATAGCCTCGGCGTGATCATGTACGAAATGGTCACCGGCGTGCCGCCGTACAGCCGCGGCGATCACATGTCGGTGATGTATCAACACGTTCAGGGCAAGGCCAAGTCTGCGCTTGAGGTAAACCCTCAATTGCCGACACCGATCGCGGATTTGGTCACCAAGGCCATGGCCGTCGACAAAATGAAGCGCTTCCAGAACATGGAAGAGATTCGGCTTGCGCTCGAAAAAGTCATGCCGCTCGCGCAGACGACAAACTCTGTGGGCTAGCCGCTTGCGGTCTGTAAGCTGTACGCTGTCCGCCAGCCAGCGATGCAAGCCGCCCAATCACCACCTCCGCAGCCCATAACGCGCGAAGCGGTGAATGAGAGGTGAGCGCCTCTGGCCGCAAACGGTCAACTGTCAACCGTCAACGTACTTAGCCCACCATGGCCCGAATCGATGCATTCTTGAAGCTCGGCACCGATCAGGGGTGCTCCGATATTCACTTCGCCGTTGGTCTGCCGCCGATGCTACGCATGCATGGCGACTTGATGCCGATCAAGTTTCGCGACCTGAGCCAAGCCGAACTCGAGGGCTACATCGGGGAGATCATGAATCGCGGGCACATCGACATGCTCCGCCGCGGTCGCGATGTGGATTTCTCCTATGTCTCCGCAAATGGCGGGCGCTTTCGCGTCAACGTTTTTCGCAAGG
Source organism: uncultured Steroidobacteraceae bacterium (assembly GCA_964543105.1). Taxonomy (GTDB): domain Bacteria; phylum Pseudomonadota; class Gammaproteobacteria; order Steroidobacterales; family Steroidobacteraceae; genus Steroidobacter. The sequence continues at coordinate 10,976 of CAZIXV010000062.1, read as the reverse complement.
AAACCGGCGTCGGCGCAACGTTTCGCGCCATTCCTACCGAAGTACCCAGCATCGATCGCCTAGGGCTACCGCCCGTCGTCAAGAAGCTCTGCGACAACCATCAAGGCATGATTCTCGTCACCGGTTCGACCGGCACCGGCAAGTCCACGACGCTCGCCGCGATGATCGACTACTTGAATGAATCGCGCCGACTGAACATCGTCAGCCTCGAAGATCCGATCGAGTTCGTTCACAAGAGCAAACAAAGTCAGATCATCCAGCGGGAACTGAGTACCCATCTGCCCTCCTTCGCCGAAGGCGTGCGCGCAGCGATGCGTGAAGACCCTGACGTCATCCTCGTGGGTGAATTGCGCGATGCCGAGACTATTCGCTGGGCGATGACCGCCGCAGAAACGGGTCATTTGGTGCTCGGCACGCTGCACACGACCGGCGCGGTGAAAACGATCGACCGCATCGTCGATGCGCTACCGGCGGACGAGCGCGAGCAAACGAAAAGCTTTCTGTCGCAGAGCTTGATTGCCGTGATCACGCAGGTTCTCGTCAAAACGGCCGATCAGCGCGGCCGCAAAGCCATCTGCGAAATCATGGTCGTCACTCGCGCGATCGGTAAATTGATCATGACGGATCAAACCCACCAGATTCCCTCGCAATTACAGACGGGCAAAGAGCTCGGCATGCAGATGCTCGATCAATCGTTGCTCGCGAACGTCGTCGCGAAAGAAATCGACCCGGATCACGCGTACGTCTACGCAAGCGACAAGAAGCTGTTCGCGCGCTACGTCACGGATACGAGCGTGCTACCGAAGATGGATTTGGCGGGTGGATGAATGAATGAGGTGATGAGGTGATCGAGGTAAGAGTACGAGAACCCATGCCGGATCACGCGATCACCACTCAGGAGCTCTGGCCTCGATCACCTCATCACATGATCACCTGATCACCAGATCACCATCGGCCCAGCCCCCCCCAGATCACCCTTACGATACAGAAATGACCACCGACACCTCCGCACAGTCGATGTCCGCCAGCGCGACACAATACGTGCCGCGCAAGATCGACGAGTACTTGAAAGAAGTGCTGGCCAAGAACGGTTCGGATCTGCACTTCATTGCGAATGACCCGCCGCGCATTCGCCTGTATGGCGAATTGCAACCATTGCGCAATGAAATCTTGTCGCCGCTGTTCGTCGAAGAAGTGTTGCGCGAAATCATGCCGCGCGCCGCCCAACAGCGGCTCGACGAAAAGCACGGCGCCGACTTCGCCTACATCATTCCCGGCGTGTCGCGTTTTCGCGTGAACGTGATGCGCCATCTGTACGGCCTGGGTTGCGTGTGTCGCGCGATTCCGTCGAAAGCGCTGACGCTCGATCAGCTTGCCGTTCCCGATGCCGTGCGCAATTTGTGCAAGGTCAACAACGGCCTGATTCTCGTCACAGGTAAAACCGGCTCGGGTAAGTCGACGACGCTCGCGGCAATGATCGATGACATGAATGCGCGGCTCAAAGGCCACATTCTGACGATCGAAGACCCGATCGAGTTCGTGCATCAGCGCAAGAACTGTCTGATCAGTCAGCGCGAAATCGGCAATCACAGCCCGTCGTTTTCTGAAGCGCTGCATTCGGCGTTGCGCGAAGATCCCGACGTCATTCTCGTCGGCGAGTTGCGCGACTACGAGACGATGAGCATTGCCGTCACTGCGGCCGAGATGGGCATTCTCGTGATGGGAACGTTGCACACCAACGGCGCCGCGGCGACGGTGGATCGCATGGTCAACGCCTTTCCCGCAGACAAGCAATCACACGTGCGTGTGATGTTATCGACCTCATTGCGCGGTGTGATTTCGCAGCAGCTGATTCCGCGCGCGGGCAAACCGGGCCGCGTCGCCGCACACGAAATTCTCATCAACACGCCTGCCGTCGCGAATCTGATTCGCCAAGGCAAACTCGATCAGCTCGAAAACGCAATGCAAAGCGGCGCCTCCCACGGCATGCGCCTGATGGACTCCGCCATTCAAGAACTGCTCGACAAAGGCACCATCACAGGCAAAGACGCCTACAAGAAGGCGATCAATAAGCACAAGTTTGAGGCGGTGAAGGATATTGGGTGATGAGGTGATGAGGTGATGTGGTGATCTAGTGATCAAGCCAGAATTGACGCAGCCCCGCCACAACGCGCGCACCGTAGGCCACTCCGGTTTCTTACTGCGATCACTTAATCACCTAATCACGTAATCACCTAATCACCTCCCGTCCGCTTCCGATCCCTTCCGCTACCGCGATCACCTTGCCCGCCATGGCATAATTCGCTGGTTCCCATCAGCGAATCAGCCATGCCGACCCGTCATCTTTTCGTCACGACCGCCCTTCCCTACGCCAATGGCCCGTTTCACATCGGGCACATCATGGAATACATCCAGGCCGATATCTGGGTGCGGTTTCAGCGCATGGCGGGCAATCGCGTGCATTTTGTCGGCGCGGACGACGCGCACGGCGCGCCGATCATGCTCAAAGCTGAGGCCGAAGGCATCAGCCCCGAGCAACTCGTCGAGCGGATCGCGGCGGATCGCCCGAAATACCTGAACGGTTTTCATATCTCGTTCGATCACTGGCATTCCACGCATTCGCCAGAAAACACCGAACTCTCCACCGACATTTATCTGAAGCTCAAAGAGGCCGGGCTGATCTACGTGAAGCCGGTGGAGCAATTCTTCGATCCGGTCAAACAGATGTTCCTGGCGGATCGCTACGTGAAGGGCGAATGCCCGAACTGCAACGCGAAGGATCAATACGGCGATGCCTGCGAAAACTGCAGCAGCGTGTACACACCGACTGACCTGCTGAATCCTTATTCCACGCTCACCGGGGCAACGCCGGTTCGCAAGACTTCCGATCATTATTTCTTCAAGCTCTCAGACCCGAAATGCGTCGAGTTCGTCACGCAGTGGGTGGGCACACCAGGGCGGTTACAGCCTGCGGTCGCGAATAAAGCACGCGAATGGTTGACGGGCAAAGGCGACCGTCCGCTCGGCGATTGGGACATCTCACGCGATGCGCCGTACTTCGGCATTCCGATGCCGGATGCGCCCGGTAAATACTTTTACGTGTGGCTCGATGCGCCGATCGGTTACCTCGCCTCACTCAAGAACTATTTCGATGTCGGCAAGGCGCGCGCGAACGGTGAAACGCGAACGTTCGAAGAATTTCTGGCGGCGCCTGACACCGAGCAGCTGCATTTCATCGGCAAAGACATCATCTATTTCCACACCTTGTTCTGGCCGGCGATGCTGAAATTCGCGGGACGCAAAGTGCCGGACAACGTGTACGTTCACGGCTTCATCACCGTGTCGGGCGCAAAGATGTCGAAGTCACGCGGCACCGGCATCAGCCCGCTGCGTTATCTCGAGATCGGGATGAATCCGGAATGGCTGCGCTATTACATCGCCGCCAAACTCAACAGCAATGTCGAAGACATCGACTTCAATCCGGAAGACTTCATCGCGCGCGTCAATTCGGATCTGGTCGGCAAGTACGTCAATATCGCGAGTCGTACGGCGGGCTTCATCACGAAGCGCTTTGACGGCAAGTTGGCTGCCGGCCCGTTCGATTCGGACTTGTTGCGCGAGTTGCCGAAGGCCGCGGATGAGATCGCTACGCTGTACCAACAGCGCGAATTCGGCAAGGCCTTGCGCGAGATCATGGAATGGGCGGATCGCGCGAACGCCTACATCGCTCAACGCGCCCCGTGGGATCTCGCGAAAGACCGCGCGAACGATGCGCAACTCCACGAGATCTGTTCGATCAGCCTGAACGTCTTCCGGCTGCTCACGATCTATCTCAAACCCGTGCTGCCCGAGCTTGCTGCAGCGGTCGAGCGCTTCTTGAACATTGCGCCGCTCACTTGGAGCGATGCATCCACCTTGTTGAGCGACCATCAAATCAATGCCTACTCGCACTTGATGACGCGCGCGGACCCGAAGCAGCTAGATGCGCTGTTCGATACGCAACCCGCCGCGGGAGCAAAGCCTGCTGCGCCTTCGGGCCCGAGCCCCGAGCCCCGCGCCCCGAGCCCTTCCGAAATCACCGTCGATGATTTCGCCAAACTCGACATCCGCGTCGCGAAGATCCTCACCGCCGAGCATGTCGAAGGCGCTGACAAACTACTGAAGCTCACCGTCGACATCGGCGATGCACAGCGCACCGTGTTCGCTGGCATCCGCTCGGCATACGACCCCGCAACACTCGTCGGCCGCCACACCGTCGTGCTCGCAAACTTGAAACCGCGCAAAATGAAATTCGGCACTTCCGAAGGCATGATTCTCGCCGCCGGCCCCGGCGGCAAAGACATCTTTCTGCTGACGCCCGATGAGGGCGCGCAGGCGGGGATGAGGATCAAATGATGATGAAGGGCTACGGGCTACGGGCTACAGGCGACGACCAGAACGTAGCCTCTGCACGCTTGAGGAAGCGGAAAGGCTACTGGCCAGAAGAATGCCTAGAGAGCGCCAGAGCGCAAATTCGTGCTCTTTTCTTGCCAGCAGCCTTACGTTTCCATCGACGCCGATGCTCCATTCTGGCTGTAGCCTGTAGCCGTCGCCCGTAGCCCGTCGCCGCTCCATGTCTTCCCTCCTCCTCATCCTCCTAAGCGCCGTGCTCATCAGTCATTTCGCGCTGACAAGTGTGCCGGCGTTGAAGCCGTTCGTTGCGACGGAGGGTTTTGCGGCGGCGCAAGGGTTAGCGGTCGCGGTCTTCGTGTGTACGGCGCTCGTGGCGCCGCTTAGTTATGTGCTGCGGCATGAGCTATTGCAGCCGCTCGATGTGGCCTATTTGCAGTCGCTGCTGTTCATCGTGCTGATCATGCTGATCGCGCAAGGCGTGCGGATTGCGTTTGAGAAATACACCCGCTGGAAACCTGCGACACCCGCGTTGTTTGCACTGCTCGCCGGCAATAGCGCGATTCTCGGCACGGCGCTGCTCGTCCCAGCGCGCAGTTCGTTCAGCGACGCGGTGTGGTTGGGGCTTAGCGTCGGTGCGAGTTTTGCGCTGCTGCTGTTGTGTTTGACGACGCTGCAAGCGCGCTTGCGCCACGCAGGTATCGCCATCGCCTTTCGCGACGCCCCGCTTGCGCTCATTACGGCTGGTGTCATGGCGCTGGCGCTGATGGGATTCACCGGTCTCATCGGCGAGTAACATGTTGACCGCGACGCTCATCAGTGCCGGATTTGCCGCCGCGCTCGCGGCGGTGCTCATGCGCGAAAAACCTGCGGATGTGCGCGAGCAGCTGATCGATGCGGCCAACGCAGCGCTGCCTCAAACGCAATGTGGACGCTGCACGTTTTCCGGCTGCAAACCCTACGCAACCGCGCTCGTCGATGGCGCCGCGGACACCAACCACTGCCCGCCCGGGGGCGACGCCACAGCGCGCGCGCTCGCGCAATTGCTGAATCGCCCTTTCAAGCCCGTCGACCCACAGTTCGGCATCACGCCTTCGCAACCGCTCGTCGCATGGATCGATGAAGCCGCTTGCATCGGCTGCACGAAATGTATTCAAGCCTGCCCGGTCGACGCCATCGTCGGTGCATCGAAGTTCATGCACACAGTGATCGCCGCGGAATGCACCGGCTGTGAGCTGTGCATCCCTCCCTGCCCTGTCGATTGCATCGAGTTGCGCCCAGCGCCCATTCATTCATGACGATCTGGTCGCAGACGCGCGGCGGCTTGAAGCTTGAAACCCATAAGCGGCGCTCGACGATGCGCGCGCTTCGCGCTGCGCCGGTGCCCGAGGTCTTCGTGCTGGCGCTCGATCAGCACGCCGGCCACGCTGCGCGTCCTGTCGTCACACCCGGCGAGCGCGTCGCGCGCGGTCAACCAATCGCGGAACCCACGGGTCACATCAGCGCCTGGCTGCATGCGCCAGCGTCCGGCACCGTGCGTGCAATCGAGCATCACCGCACGCCACTGTCGCACGATGAATCGCTGTGCATCGTGCTCGAGAACGACGGCGCCGACAGACACTTCGAAGACCATACCTCGCTTCCGCACGATGCGGATGCGCAAGCACTGCGGCACTTCATCGGGCGTGGCGGCATCGTCGGCCTGGGCGGCGCATTGTTTCCGACTGAAGCCAAACTCACGCGCGCGCCAGCAGAGGGCGTTCATCTCATCGTCAATGGCGCCGAATGCGAACCATGGATCAGTTGCGATGACACGTTGATGCGCGAGCGCGCCGATGAGGTCATCGCGGGCGCCGACATTCTCTGCCGCGCATTGCGTGCCGAGCATTGCACGATCGCCGTCGAGGACGACATGTTCGAAGCCGCTGATGCGCTACGCACCGCGGCGAAGCAGGCGCGCAATGCGCCGACGATCGTCACGGTGCCGAGCATGTATCCCGCCGGTGGCGAACGACAGCTCATTGCCACGCTCACCGGCAAAGAAGTCCCATCAGGCGGCTTGCCGCAAGACATTGGCGTCGTCTGTCAAAACGCCGGCACCGTCGCTGCGGTCACGCATTGGGTGCGCAATGGCGAGCCGTTGATCCGGCGCATCGTGACGATCACCGGTTCAGGCATTCAGCATCCGGCGAATCTCGAGGCTTACATCGGCACGCCGGTGGAAATGCTGATCGATGAATGCGGCGGCTATCGCGGTACGCCTGAGCAACTCATCATGGGCGGCACGATGATGGGAATTGCGCTACGCGATGCGCAGCTGCACGTCGTGAAGGGAACGAATTGCATCGTCGCAGCGACTGCAGCCGATTTGCAGCCGCCCGGCCCGGAGATGCCATGTATTCGTTGCGGCGCGTGCTCGGAAGTGTGCCCTGCCTTTCTGCTGCCGCAGGAGTTGCATCGTTTCGCGCTCGCGCAAGAGACCGACTTACTCGATCGCTACGGTCTACTCGATTGCATCGAATGCGGTTGTTGCGATTACGTCTGCCCAAGCCAGATTCCGCTCGTAGAGCGTTTTCGTGTCGCAAAGCCAAGTGTGCTGCAGTACGCGGTGACACGTGCGATGGCGCCGCACGCCAAAGCGAGCTACGAAGCACGCGAAGCGCGCTTGATTCGGCTCGAGGAAGAGCGGCGCGCGAAACTTGCCGCCAAACGCAGCGCGTTCATCGACAAGGCGCGCAAATGAAGCCGCTGCCCACGCCGCCGGCTCCGCATACGGTTGCACCGAATAGCGTCAATCGCGTCATGCGCCTGGTGCTGTTCGCGCTGGTTCCCGCGCTCATCATGCATGTCGTATTTTTTGGCAGCGGCATTCTCGTGCAACTGACCTTGGCGATCGCAACGGCGTTGCTCGCCGAATACATTGCACTTCGCTTGAGACGGCAGGACGTGCGTAAGTTCCTCAGCGACGGCAGCGCGCTCATCACCGCCGTTCTCATCGCGATGTGTCTGCCGCCGCTTGCGCCTTGGTGGCTCGTCGTCAGCGGCACCGCCTTTGCGATTCTGCTGGCGAAGCATTTGTACGGCGGACTCGGCTCGAATCCGTTCAATCCAGCGATGGTCGGCTATGCGGTATTGCTGGTGTCGTTTCCGGTGCAACTCACACGCTGGCTGACGCCGGAAGCGAACGGCTTAGCGAGTGTCGATATCGGCATCATCGATTCTTTGTACGCGATCTTCGCCGGCGAATTGCCAGCGCACCTGCAATGGGATGCGGTTACCTCGCCAACACCGCTCGGCGCGGTGCGCAGCGGCTTGCAGGCGGGCTTCACGCTGCAAGAGACGCAAGCGATGCCCATCTTCGGCACGCTCGGCGGACGCGGCTGGGAGTGGATCAATCTCGCCGTACTCGCGGGCGGCATTTGGCTGCTGGTACTGAAGATCATCCGCTGGCAGATCCCGGTTGCCGTGTTGGCCGGCGTTGCGCTGCCGGCGGCACTCGTCAGTGCGCTCGATCCCGGCAGCCATCCCGGGGCGATATTTCATCTCACTTCAGGCGCGACGATGCTGTGCGCGTTTTTCATCGCGACGGACCCCGTCTCGGCGGCGACTTCAGATCGCGGCCGCCTCGTCTACGGATTCGGCATCGGCGTGATCGCTTATACGATTCGCACCTGGGGCGGCTATCCGGATGGCGTCGCCTTCGCCGTGTTGCTGATGAATCTCGCTGTGCCCTTGATCGATCGCTATACGGTCCCACGCATCTATGGCCGCGCCCGCTGACACTGCGACGCCAGACCCCATGCGGCAACGCTTCGTCGGCGCGCTGGCGATCGTACTCGTCGCGTGTACCGCGGCCGTGGGCTTGTCGTGGCTCGATCGGCTGACCGAGGCGCGCATTGAGCGCAATGCGCAGGAATGGATCCGCACACGGCTTGCGATCCTCGTGCCCGATGCGATGCACGACAACGAGTTGCTCGACGACAAGGTGACGGCACGCTCGCCGGATCTGCTTGGCACATCGCGCGCCGTAACGATTTATCGTGCGCGCCAGGCAGGACAACCGACCGCGGTCGTGCTGCACACCACTGCGCCGGATGGTTATCGCGGCCCGATCGAACTACTCGTTGCGATTGCGACCGACGGCACACTGATCGGCGTTCAGGTCGTGCGTCACAACGAAACGCCCGGCTTGGGCGATGCCTTCGAGAATCGCAACATCGATTGGTTACCGAAATTTTCCGGGCGATCGTTGGAAGATCCGCCGCAGCAACGCTGGGCCGTGCGTCCTGACGGCGGTGAATTTGACGCCTTCACCGGTGCGACGATTACGCCGCGCGCGATCGTCAAAGCGGTGCGCCGGGCGCTCGAGTTCTATCGAGCCAAGCAAAGCGTCGTCTTCGAAGCCGACACGAGCACGGAGATTCGTTGATGCACCCGCCTCATCCCGACACCGGTGAACCCGCACGTGATGTCCTGGCCTTGTTTGCGCTGTGCCCGCTATTCGCCTTGAGCGATACGCTCGCGAACGCGATCGCTGCCAGCATTGCCATGCTCGTCGTCGCGATCGGCTCGACCTTGATCGCGAGAATTCTGCCGCGCTGGCTCGACGAGGAAATGGGTTTCGCATCACTTGCCCTCATCGTCACCGCGGTCGTTGCCGCAATCTCGCTGACGACCCATGCGTGGCTCCCCGGCACTTATGAATCCTTGGGAATTTTCCTGCCCTTGATCGTTTCGAACGTATTGCTCATGGTGCAGGCGACTCGTGCCACGCCGACTCGAGCGCTCGCCAGCGCGACGCGCACGGCAGTGTTCGTCGTACTCACGATGACGACGCTGGGAATTGCACGCGAGCTCGTCGGTCGCGGGTCCATCTTGAGAGACGCAGAATTCATGTTCGGCAGCGGATTCGCCGGCGTGCATCAGCAGCTCTTTCGCGAAGACATGGGATTTCTGCTGGCCGTGCTGCCGCCAGGCGCCTTTATCGCGCTTGGATTGTTATTCGCAGCAGCCAATTGGTGGCAACGCCGGCAATGAATTCAAAAAAGATTCGTACGATCTTCGAACGCTTCAAGGCTGCAAACCCGAACCCTACGACGGAACTCGAATACCGCACACCGTTCGAGCTCTTGATCGCCGTAATTCTGTCCGCACAAGCCACGGACAAGGGCGTCAACATCGCCACACGCAAGTTGTTCAAGGATGCGAATACGCCCGAGGCAATCTACAAACTCGGCGTTGAAGGACTGTCGCGCTACATCCGGACGATCGGCCTGTTCAATACGAAAGCGAAGAACATCATCGAAACCTGCCGATTGCTGAGCGAACAGCATGGCGGCGAAGTGCCGGAATCGCGCGAAGCGCTCGAAGCTTTACCGGGCGTCGGACGTAAAACAGCGAATGTGATTCTCAACACCGCATTCGGCCATCCGACGATGGCGGTCGATACGCACATCTTTCGCGTCTCGAATCGCACGAACATTGCGCCAGGTGCGACGGTGCGCGCGGTCGAAGATCAGCTGACCAAGGTTATCCCTAAGGAATTTCAGCACGACGCGCATCATTGGCTGATCCTGCATGGACGCTACGTGTGCATCGCGCGCAAGCCCAAATGTCCGGAGTGCCTGATCTGCGATTTGTGCGAGTACAGTCAGAAGGAAAGTTGACGGTTGACGGTTGACAGTTGACGGCCGGAAGAAATGCTAGAGTCCGTCTGTCTTCTCTGACTGCCAACCGTCGACCGACAACTGTCAACTGTTTTCCATGCCGTTCTTCCACGACCAATCCCGCGATCAGCTGCGGCAGATGTACATCGACGTATGGCGCAAGCGCAGCGACGGCGTGCCTATGGAGCCGCTGGAGGCGCAGATCGCCGATGTGATTGAACTTCACCCTGAGTATCAGGGCGCTTTGTCAGATCCCGACAGCGTGCTCGACCGCGACTACACACCCGAAGGCGGTCAATCGAATCCATTCCTCCACATGGGTTTGCATCTCGCCGTCCGCGAACAGATCGGCACCGACCGGCCGCTCGGCATTCGCCAATGCTTCATCGATCTGGCAACGAAGCTGCAGGACGAACATGCGGCGGAACATCAGATGATCGAAGCGCTCGCCGAAGCGCTCTGGGAAGCGCAGCGCGCAGGGATGCCGCCGAATGAGCAGACCTATTTGGAGCGAGTGCGGAGTTTGGCGCGTCGCTGAGCAGCGGCTCCACCAACAACCCCGCCGCGGCCACTCGCTGCGGAGATTCGACGCACGCGACCCACGGTGCTAGATTTCTGCCCCTTTTCTCAGCCGCCGACGAATAAGCGAAGACATGAGCCTCATCCGCCAAGACGATGTGATTCAAAGCGTCGCAGACGCGCTGCAATACATTTCCTACTACCACTCGCCCGATTTCATTCAAGCAATGTCGCGGGCTTACGAGACGGAACAGAGTCCGGCGGCCAAAGATGCCATCAAGCAGATCCTGGTGAATTCCCGGATGTGCGCAGAGGGGCATCGCCCGATCTGCCAGGACACCGGCATCGTCACCATGTTCGTGAAGGTGGGCATGAACGTGCAGTGGGACGCGACGATGAGTC
>CAZIXV010000061.1:0-15650 GCA_964543105.1 uncultured Steroidobacteraceae bacterium | reverse complement strand
CGACCGACGGCGATTTCAATGTCGGCACGGTCAATTTCGAGCAGCTCATCGATCTCGCCGAACGCGAACGTGCAAGCGGTGTGGCGCTGACGACGCTGGGTTTCGGCGGCGGCAACTATCACGAACATCTACTCGAGCGCCTGGCCGATGCGGGCAATGGCAACTACGCCTATATCGACACGCTCTCGGAAGCGCGCAAGGTGCTCGTCACGCAGTTGTCTTCGACGCTGTTCACGATCGCTCAGGATGTGAAGATCCAGATCGAGTTCAACCCGGCTGCCGTGCTCGAGTATCGACTGATCGGCTATGAGAATCGCATGCTCGCGCGTGAGGATTTCAATAACGACAAAGTCGATGCAGGCGATATTGGCGCCGGTCATAGGGTGACGGCACTGTACGAAGTCATTCCGGCCGGTCATGCCGGGCGCATCGATCCGCTGCGCTACGGTGCGCCTGCGAAGTCGGATGGCAAACGCGAGGAACTCGCACACTTGCGCCTGCGCTACAAGCAGCCCAATGCTGCGGACAGCCGCTTGCTCGAATATCCGATCCTCACGAAATCCGTCGTCGAGAAGGAGAACACCAGCGCGGATTTTCGGTTTGCGGCGAGCGTCGCGGCTTTCGGTCAAATGCTGCGCGGGGGCAAATACACGGCGGGCTTCGGTTTTGAAGACGTGCAGCAACTCGCGCAATCTGCGCTCAGTAAGGACGATGAAGGTTATCGGCGTGAGTTCGTCTCGCTCGTGAAGCTGGCGCAGGTGCTCTCGCCGCAACCCGCGCGCGCGCAGGCGCGCGCAGAGGAGTGACTGGTCTGCCGTGCGTTGTGACGTGTGACGTGTAGTGTGTAAGGTGTAGCGGTCAGAATGTGATCGACGCCTTCACGTCTACACGCTTCACACGTACCCAACCGCATGGACTCAGCCGTCATCGACGACAGCGCTTTGATGCTTCGCTACCGCGATGGCGATGTGCGCGCGTTCGAGCGCTTGTACGCGCGTCATCGCGCGCCGCTGTATCGATACCTGCAACGGCTGTGTCGCGACAAGGACGTCGCGAACGATCTCTTCCAGGAAGTCTGGAGCAAGGTGATCGCGAGCCGCGAGCGTTACGAGCCGCGCGCTCAGTTCAACACGTTTTTATTCCGGATCGCGCATAACTGCGCAATGGATCATTTCCGGCGCACCGGACGTCTTGCAACGAATCAAGCAGCAGATGTCACAGAGATGGAGGACGTCCTCGCCGGTGAGACATCCGACCGCCCGGACGCGCAGACGTCGAATGCGCAGGTGAGTGCAGATTTTCGTCGTGCGCTCGATGCGCTGCCGCCTGAGCAGCGCGATGTTTTCGTGTTGTACGAGGAGAGCGGACTGAGTCTCGAGGAGATCGGCAAGATCACGGGCGTCGCAATGGAGACGGCAAAAAGCCGCTTGCGCTACGCGGTCAACAAGCTGCGTGCAGCCTTGCGACATCATCAACCAGCGAGCATGAACTCGTGAGCGAACCGAACGACAAAATGCTCGAGGAGTATTTGCGGCGCGACTCGCTCGTGTCGCGACGCTATCGCGAACTCGATACCGATGAGGTGCCGCGCGAACTCGATGCTGCCGTGCTCGCGCAGGCACGCGCCGCTGTCGAGCCGCATCGCAAGCGCAAACCAGCGTGGGTGAAATGGGGGGCGCCGCTCGCGCTTGCTGCGTGCGCGGTCATGGCCGTATCGATCGTGTTGCAGATGGGCGTGGAAGAACAAGTGCGTCTGCCCGCACCGCAACTGGAACGACAGGCTCCAGCCGCGGCGGCTGTATCGGACAGCGACACGACGCAAGCGTCCGCAGATGAATTCTCGACCTCGGAATTACCGGCGTCTGCCGAAGTGCCGACGGCCGATGTGCCGGCTGACGCGCCACCAGCGCCGCAAGCGCCTTCTGCAGCTGCGCCTACTGCGGCGTCTCGAGCGCAGCCCGCGCCTGCGCCTCCCGCGCCACGGACCTCCGCGGCGCGGGAGGCGGCGGAGGCGGTGCAGCAACGCCGTGCGACGGAAGCGGCGCGTGAGCGCAGTGCACCGCAAGAGCTGCGCGCCTTGACGCAGCCCGCGCCGGCGGGATCGCAGCCGCAGGCCGAGCCGGCCGAGCGGCGCGCGCCGCAACCGATACGAACGATGACGTCTGAACGCCCTGTCGCGCCACCCCCGCCGTCGGCGAGTACCGAACGAGCCGTCGCGCCACCGCCGCCGCGCCTCGCGCCCGAGGTATGGCTGGAACAGATTCGAGAATTGCGCCGCGAGGACAAGGTGCTCGAAGCCGACGAGCAATGGCGTGAATTCGTCGCGGTTTATCCTGCTTACGAGGTCGACCCGCAGGATGTGGCGCGTCCCGCCACAGAATCTCCGCCATGAGGCGCAAGTCGCGCTGACAAGTTTCCCGGCTAGATGAGCGCCGCCGCGATCCGCGGCAAGAGAAGCCGTATGCTCGTGCCGCGGCCCACTTCGCTCTCGATGCGCACGGCGCCGCCCGCACGCGTGACGACTTGATCGACGATCGCAAGGCCGAGCCCAGTGCCGTCCTCACCTTTGGTCGTAAAAAACGGCTTGAACAATTGCGCACGTATGTCATCGGGGATGCCAACCCCGGTATCGATGACGGCGATTTCGACGTACTGCGCATCGTCCTCCTCGGGGACAGTGACGTCTTGTGCCGTCAGCGTCAGCAAGCCGCCAGCAGGCATGGCGTCGCGCGCATTCAGAACCAGATTCAACAGCGCGCGCTCAAGATGTGAGCAGTCGACGAAGACGCGGCTGACCGACGCGGACAGGTTCATGCGCAGCGTAATCTTCTCGCCGAGCAACACCATAAACATGCTCGTCATGGATTCGACGGCCCGCTTCACGTCCACGATTCTTGGCGTCGCCGGTGTGTCTTTGCCGAAACTTACGACTTCCTGCGTGAGTTGTTGGCCGCGTTGCATGGCGTCGATGATGCGCTGCGCGTAGCGATCCACGTCGGCCGAGATATTGGGCGAGCGGCGAATGAGTTCGGCGAAGCCCAGCGCGGCGGAGAGCACGCCGCGGAAATCATGAGCAACCGTCGCGGCGACGCGGCCGATCGCCTCCATGCGATGCAATTCCATCAAGTGCTGCTCATAGTTAAGTAGTGCGCTCTTCGCATTGGCCGTCTCGTGCTCTTGATACATCCGGGCGATGTTGTCGGCGACGGCGCTGACGAAGTCGCTCTCAGCGCCCGTCCATTCGCGCGGTGTGCCGGTGTGCTCATGGCATACGATGCCGACCACCCGTCCTTCAAGGTAGATCGCCGCGTCCAAGGTCGAGCTGATGCCAAGGGGTTCGAAGTACGCCGGAAACAAATCGCGCGTGAATTCGGAACTCGAGGTTTGCGTGGCGGCGACGGTGCGTCGCCCCTCTGCGGCGCGAAAGTAATCGGGGAAATCCCGCGCGCGCAGCACGGCGCCTTGATAGGTCTGGCGGGTGGAGCGTTGAAACAAGTAGCGGCAGCGGATGGCGCGGCCTTCGTCGATGAAAACCCAGACGCCGATGCGATCCACGTCCAGTGCTTGAGTGACGATCTGCGCCAGATCTGCCCAAACTTGGTGCAGCGGCACACCCCGTGCGTGCAATCGTGCGAGCTGAAGACGGGCAGGTTCGAAGCGCAGCGCAGGTTCGGGCGCGGCAAGGGGTTCGAGTCGGTCATTGAGATCCGGGCTTCGCGCCAAAGCAGGATCGTTCGTAATGCCTACGTTATCCATGGAGATGTGGTCCCGCTACCTTGCTGGCCTTATCGTCATCGTTTGTCTGGGCATCGAGATCCGTGGCCGCTTGCGGACACGTGGCTCGAATGTACGCCCGTCGCGGTCGCGCCGCCAAGTTGGGTTTCCGCAGTGTCGCGCGGTTAGAATTCGCCCCCTTTTTGAGTTGGAGTCGGCGTTTGATGGAAAGGCTGATCGAGCGTTTATTGTTTTCGAGCCGTTGGATCTTGGCGCCGGTTTATCTGGGTTTGTCGCTCGCCCTGATCGCGCTCGGCATCACCTTCTTCGTCGAAGTGTTCCATGTGTTCGGACACGTGTTTACGGATGTGGTCGCGCACACCGAGGATGCCGAAGCCAACTTGGTGTTGAGCCTGCTGGCGATGGTCGATCTGGTGCTCGTCGGCAGTCTGATCGTCATGGTGATGTTTTCCGGTTACGAGAACTTCGTCTCGAAGATCGATGTGGATGCGGATAGTGAAAAGCTCGGCTGGCTTGGCAAGCTCGACGCCAACTCGCTGAAGCTCAAAGTGGCCTCGTCTATCGTCGCGATCTCATCGATCCACTTGCTACGTGCGTTCATGGACGCCCGTGAGACGCCCAATGACAAGCTGATGTGGTATGTGATCATCCACTTAACATTCGTGATTTCGGCGTTGCTCATGGGCGTGCTCGATCGCATCGCCTTCGCATCGCATCGCGACCATCCGGCTACCGACTCCGATCAAAGGAAGGCGCACACATGATCTATTCTCTGGGCGAGCGGCGTATCGAAACAGTTGGCGAGGACTTCTTCGTCGCGCCCAGCGCGGATGTGATTGGGAGCGTGCGCCTGAAGCGCTGGGCAAGCGTGTGGTTCGGCGCGGTCATACGCGGCGATAACGATTGGATCGAGATCGGCGAAGGATCGAACGTTCAAGATGGCTCGGTGATGCACACCGATGAAGGTGAGCCGCTCATCGTCGGCGCGAATTGCACGATCGGTCACAAGGCATTTTTACACGCTTGCACGGTGGGCGATTTTTCCATGATCGCCAATGGCGCGATGATTCTCGACGGCGCCAAAGTCGGCAGTTACAGCGTCGTCGCCGCGGGCGCCTTCGTTCCGCCGCGCAAGACCATTCCCGACGGCGTCGTCGTGATGGGTTCGCCCGCGAAAGTCGTGCGCGAAATCACGGACAAGGATCGACAGATGCTACTCGGCGCCTCTCAGCACTACATCGAAAACGCAAAGCGCTACCGTGCGCATCTGGTAGCGCAGGAGCGTCCCTGATCTGGATCAGGAAGCATTCAGACATTGAGGTGCATCATTCACTTTGTAATAAGTGGGATTCGTCTTACTTGGCGAGATGATGTTTATGATGATTGATTCGGGCGGATCCATATCCACATCGGCTGCGTGTAAGACGCCAGGTGCAGGAACGATTGCGCCGACGATCAGTTAGACGAACGTATGACGCGAGGCAGCAGCGCTCGGTCCATCGGTAATTTGTAGAGGAGAGCATCATGATTCGACGCACGGTGATTAGTACGGTAATTGCGCTTGCGAGCCTCGGGGCGTTTTCGGGCGCAGCCGCCAAGACATGCGAGGTTGCCATCGAAGGCAATGACGCGATGCAGTTCAACAAAAGTGAGATTGCCATTGCAGGCGATTGCACCGAAGTGAAGCTCACGCTGAAGCACGTCGGCAAACTGCCGGTTTCATCGATGGGACACAATTGGGTATTGACGACGACGCCGGACTTCCAGCCGGTCGCGACGGCGGGTGTGACCGCAGGCGCTGACAACGGCTATCTGCCGAAGGGCGACGCTCGTGTGATCGCAAACACCAAAATGCTGGGTGGCGGCGAATCGGACACGATCACGTTTTCGACGTCGAAATTGAAGAAAGGCGGTGACTACACCTTCTTTTGTTCTTTCCCCGGTCACTGGTCGGTGATGAAGGGCAAGTTCAAGTTTGGTTGAGCGAAGCTGGCGGTGCTCTCTTGATGAGTGAGCCCGTAAGCGGCTCATGAGATGAGCGACAATGCCCCCGTGTGAGCGGGGGTATTTGTTTATGGAAGCAAGCAACGCCGAGAGTTCGCGCACTGATTGAGCGATCGCATCGCTCGCACTTCAATAAGAGATTCGCGTGCGTCTGTGGTCGCTGCATCCCAAGTATCTGGACGCTAAGGGTTTGGTCGCGCTCTGGCGAGAAGCGCTCTTGGCGCAAGCCGTGCTGCGCGATCAAACGCGCGGCTACAAACATCATCCGCAGCTCGAGCGCTTCCGAGCGCACCCCGCGCCGCTCGCAGCCATCAACGCCTACCTCACGGTCGTTCATTCGGAAGCGACCGCGCGCGGTTACTCATTCGATCGCAGCAAAATCGAAGGCCTACAGTGCGTCGCGCGCATCAGCGTCACGCAAGGCCAAATCGATCACGAATGGCGACATCTATTGGCAAAGCTGGCGCTTCGTAATCCAGAGTGTTTCGAGCAATGGCGATGTCTCGAACGCCCGTCTTGCCATCCGCTCTTCAGGCTGCGCCGGGGCGGGGTCGCCACGTGGGAGCGGGTGAAGGACCCGGAATCGACGAGCTCCAATAGTCGGCCATAATGCGCTTGCGCCTTTGCCCGAGCACGTGAATCGCGTACGTTTCCGTCCGTAGTCACCGACCGCGGTGCGATCTACGGGAAGTCATCTAGACAAACTTATGAGAGCCCTTCCAGCACTCGCGCTGTTCGCGCTGACGATGCAGGTGGTCGACGCTCAGCCGCTCTTCGACGTGCACGTCCATTTGGAGAACGGTGAGACCTCTTTGGCCACGTATGAAGAACAATCGCGGCAGGCGCAGCTAAAGGTCGCCGGCATCGGCGCGATGTGGTTTGGCGGAAGGAATCAAGCGCGCGAAGGGCAGCTAGAACAGATTCGCGCCGGCAACGATGCGATCACGGCGCTAGCGACCAAGCATCCGAGCGTGACGCCTATCGGCACGGTGCATCCATACGATGGCGCGGCTGCCATCGCAGAGCTCGAGCGCATCGCGGCCAAGGGCATCAAGGTGCTCAAGATTCACCCGCACACCCAACGGTTCGATGCCGAAGATGCACGAGTTCTGCGGCTCGTGCAGCGTGCAGGTGAGCTCGGTGTCATCGTGATGATGGACAATGCGAACATCCTGCCGGGCGACAGTGAGAAGCTGTTCAATCTAGCGCTCAAGGCGCACAAGACGAAGTTCATCTTCGCGCATCTGGGCGGCATGAATTTTCGGTTCTGGAACGTTTTGAAAGCGGCACGTACCGCTGAAGGATTGTTCGGCGAAAACATCTACTTCGACATCTCGGCGATCGTCGTGCTGGTCGCCGACTCGCCCATCGAAGACGAGTTCACTTGGACACTGCGCAATGTCGGCATCGATCAGGTATTGCTTGGTTCGGACTATCCCCAGTACTCGCTCGCGCAGAACGTAGCTGCGCTCGATCGCCTAGCACTCACTGACGATGAGAAAGTGAAGATCCGCCACGATAATTTCCGCGCGCTGCTCGATAAAAAATGACCTGCGACTGTTGTCCGCAACGGAGTGAGCGATGAAATCTTCGGAGCATCTGCGCCAATTGTTCGGCGCTTACTTTCATCAGGATTGGGCGGCGGAGGTGGCGGATTGGCGCGGTGTAGTCGCTGTGTTCGTGAAAGAAAATACGCCAGCGTATGTGGCGCGTACCGCGGATGAACTCGAGCGCCTGGCGCAGACCGACTTGGCCGAGTCAGAGCTCGCAGCACTGCTCTCAGATGAGTTGGGGTGTTGTTATCTGCCGCGCCCCGATCTTGGCGGCCCATCCTGCAATGAATGGCTTCACCAACTCGCCGCTGAGCTCAGAGCAAACACTGCCGCAGTCTAGATTCCGCGGAGTGAAGCGTTTCGATCGGACAGACAAAAAAAGCCCTCACGCCGAGAGCACGTGAGGGCATACAGTCGCTCAGGGGAGAGCGAGATCGGTTCAGCGCATCGAAACCACGTAGTCGGCGCGCGCTTTGTGCTGCGCAACGACGGGTGATTCGAGCACCACGACAATGCCGTTGCGATTGGCGATACAGAACGCTTCGGCCACCAGTTCACCGCTCTTCGAGCCATGCGCGGTGAGATGCACGGAGTAATCGCGCGCCGTGTAGAGCGTATGTGGGCGAATGGTGGTTGGCACCACGACGCGATGGACGGTCCGGTCGGGCAAATAGGTATCGACGAATGAGTTGACGCACGCATCGAGCGCGGTCTTGGATGCGCCCGCTTCACTGGCAAGTGGCGTGGCGCTCAGTGCGACGAGCGCGGCGAGCGCGCCGAAAGTGGAAAGCTTGCGTGACATGGTTGCGTTCTCTCGTTGCTTTTGACGGCTTCAAGATGACGCAGGGCGTACCGACGCTCATTGAGCTAGATCAATTGGCCCGTCGAAACTGCCTGTTTTTTGTCGGGAAAGGTGAGGGATTGTCAAAAGGCGCCAAGCGGCCGGGCGGCCAGTGACGCGCGCCGCTGCCTCTCAAGAATTCTCAGCCGGCACGAACTGCATCGACACGGAGTTCAAGCAATAACGCTTATAGGTCGGCGGCGGGCCGTCTTCGAAGACGTGTCCGAGGTGGCCATCACAGCGCCGGCAGCGGATCTCGACGCGCATCATGCCGTGGCTTGCATCGACGAGTTCCCGGATGTGATCGGGATCGAGCGGCTCGTAGAAGCTCGGCCAGCCGGTGCCGGATTCGAATTTCGAGCCTGAGTTGAACAGCGGTAATTCGCACAGCCGACAGGCATAAACGCCGGCGCCCTTGTTGTTCAGCAGCGTGCCGCAAAAAGGTGGTTCGGTGCCTTGATGCAGCAGCACGCGGCGTTCCTCCGCGTTCAAGCTGGCAGTGCGCTGCTCGCGCTCTGCAGAGCTCAACGGGCGAATATCGAAGCCGCTGGCGGAAGTTTCTATGGAAGGGTCGCGCGTCGTCATGGTTCAAGCCTGATCATCGAAGTCACATGAGATGGGGTCGAACCGCGCGAGAGACAAGTCATTTTTCCGTAGCGCGCAGCCGGCTGTGACGATAACCGTACGCTGCATAGATCGAAAAACCCAGCACCGTCCAGATACCCATGCGCCACCAGGTATCGGTCGGCAGAAAGTAAGTCATTCCACCGCAGACGAGGGCGCCCAGTGCGCAGGTGAGCGGCGCGGCCGGAACGCGAAACGGCCGATGCAAATCCGGCCGCGCGTAGCGCAGTACGAGCACGCCGATACACACGACCGTGAACGCAAATAGAACGCCGATGGAAATCAGCTCGCCCAGCACATTGAGCGGGAACAGCCCTGCGATGATCGCTGCGATGATTACTGTCCACGCCGTTGCCACATGCGGGGTGCGATAGCGAGGATGAATTTTCGCAATGTTCTGAGGCAACAAACCATCGCCCGCCATCGCAAGAAAAATCCGCGGCTGGCCGAGCAGCGACATCAGAATCACTGAGGTCATGCCGACGATCGCACCGAGCTTCACGAATCCGCCGAGCCAGGCGAGCTCGGGATGCGCATCCAGCGCCACCGCGACGGGCGCCGGCGCATCGAGTTCGGGATACGGCACCATGCCCGTCATCACTGCTGCCATGGCGATATACAAGATCGCGGAGATCAGTAACGCACCGAGGATGCCGAGCGGGACGTCGCGTTGTGGATTGCGTGCTTCGCGGGCGGCGGTCGAGGCGGTGTCGAAGCCAATATAAGAAAAGAAGATGATGCCGGCGCCTTGTAGTACGCCGGTCCAGCCGAACTCACCGAACGTGCCGGTGCTCGGCGGGATGTAAGGAGACCAGTTGGAGGTGTCGACAAACGCAAGGCCAGCGAGCACGAACACGACGATGACACCGACTTTGACGAACACCATCACGGTGTTGGCCAAAGACGATTCGCGAACACCGACGTACACGACGGCGCCGAGCGCGACGATGATGAGCACGGCCGGTAGGTTCACGATCGCGCCAGTAAGCCCGAGCGTGCCATCCGCGGTTTTGCCGAACGGCGCGTTGATCAGCGCCGCCGGAAACTCCACGCCCCATTCGGCGAGAAAGTTCACGACATACTCGGACCATCCGACGGCAACGGCCGAGGCCGACATCATGTACTCGAGCGACAAATTCCAGCCGATGAACCAGGCAACGGCCTCGCCCAGCGTCGCATACGAATAGGTATAGGCGCTGCCGGAGACCGGAATCATCGCGGCGAACTCTGCGTAACAAATCGCCGCGAGGCCTGAGCCGATCGCGGCGATGAGCAGAGCAAGCGTAAGCGCGGGGCCTGCGTGGTTTGCTGCGACCGTGCCGGTGAGGATGAAAATCCCGGTGCCGATCGTCGAGCCGAGACCGATCGCCGTTAGTGCGCGGGCGCTCAGCACCCTTTTCATCGGCGGGCTCGTGGCCAGATCGTGCAGGATCGAATCGACTGAACGGACCGCAAACAAGCGTTTCAGCAGTGATGCCATGAGCAGTTCCCGCGAGCGAGGACGCTCGACAGGCTACAGGCTCGCATCGGATTGGAACAGATTCGCCGCGCAGGCATCTGAACTGCGGCGATCACCCGCCAAGTCGGCTGCGTTCATCGTTATCATCTCTGCTGTGATCAAGTTCTTCAGGCGCGCTTTATCGGTTCCCGCAACGCCGGTTCCCAATAGCTACTGGGTCGAACCCGGTCGCCTGTTGGCGGGCGAGTATCCAGGAGCCACCATCGGCGAATCTCCGCAGCGTCTGCGCCAATTGCTGGAAGCGGGCTTCGACAGCTTCATCGATCTCACGGCGCAGGATGAGTTGCCGCCGTATCACCTCGAGTTTCAGGGCGGCGATGTCGTGCATCGCCGCTTTGCCATCGTCGATCACGGCATTCCGGATTCGCCGACGACGATGCGCGATATCGTCGCTGCGATCACGGCAGATCTGGCCGCTGGACGACGCATCTATCTGCATTGCCGGGCGGGAATCGGACGTACGGGCACCGCGGTGGGCTGCTATCTGATTTCCCAAGGGCTCGACGGCGCTGCGGCGCTCGAGAAGCTGCAGACGCTATGGCAACGCTGTTCGCGAGCACGCTCCTGGCCTGTCGTTCCCGAAACCGATGAGCAAACTCGATTCGTCCGCGAATGGACCCCGCTCGCTGCGGGTGCGCAGGGGGTGGTCGATCGGGCCCAAGGCGCTCTGCTGGGACTTGCGATAGGCGAAGGCTTGGCCCTTGCGATGCGAGATGCCGAGGAGGGCGCGTCGGCAACGACGTTCCAGGGAATCGAATCGCTCACGACCGGCGCCGATACAGCGATGACGATCGCGCTCGCCGACAGCCTGCTCGAACATGGCGAGCATGAGCCCCGCGATCAATTGCAACGCTATCTGGACTGGACGCGGCAGCCCGGCATGCAAACGCTCGTCCCGGCGGAACTGAAACGTGTTTTGGCCGTGTGGCAATGGTCGCGTAAACCGTTGCCTGGTTCGCACGACCCCCAGAATCTCGATCCGCACGTGCTGGCTCGAACTGCTGCAGCCGTGTTGTTCAGTCGCGGCGATGCTGAGCGCGCGATGGCGCTGGCCGTCGAAGTGTCGCGAACCACATTGCAGTCCCCGCTCGTGCTCGATGCCTGCCGGCTTTGGGCCGCGACATTGGCGTGCGTGATGAGCGGTGCAACGAAAGAAGACGTGCTGAAGCTGGATGCGGCGCGTGCAGAACTGCAGAAACGCCCGCTCAAGCCTTCCATCGCTTCCCTGTTGCAGGGTCAATGGCAGGCCCAGGAGTGGCCGCCCGGCGCGCTGCGGCTGGTGGCAGGGGCGCTGGAAATATTTCGGGTCACGCGCTCGTTCGATGCCGCTATCCGTGAAGCGGCGCGAGCCGATAGCACCTCCTTGGCGGCGCTCGTAGGGGCGTTAGCGGGCGCCTTCTATGGTGCCAGCGGCATCGCCAGCGAATGGCGCCGCGCTTTACCACACAACGAACACCTCGAAGCGCTTGCGGCGCGCCTGGTGAAGTAAATGACGGAACCCAAAGCGAAGCGCAAACCGGCCAAGAACCCGCAGCGCAAGCGTCAGCGCAAGCAAGAGCCGTCGTGGGTTCATTTGAGCGACGCGGAGCTGCTCGAGATGCGCTTTTGCGACTTGCGCCTGTCGCTCAAGGATACGGCCGTCGAGAAGCACGTGGACAAGTTGGAAGCCGATCTGCTTCGCCGCGGCATTCGCTTTCGGCCGCACCTTTGGTTGTCGACGGAATGGTTCTCGCCCGATGGCGTACCGGGTATTGCCGTGCCGTTTTATATGGCGCATCCACGCTTGAAGCGGCTCGAACGCAATCAGATGGAAGAGGTGGAGGGCGGTAACGAGAACTGGTTGCGACGGATCCTGCGCCACGAGCTTGCACATGCGCTCGACAACGCATTTCGATTGCGTCGTCGCAAAGATTGGCGACGTGTTTTCGGCAAAGCCTCGCGGCCGTACCCGAATGTCTATAATCCCCGGCCAGCAAGTCAACGGTTCGTGCTGCACTTGGGTCACTGGTATGCGCAAAGCCATCCAACGGAGGACTTTGCCGAAACGTTTGCCGTGTGGATGCAACCTAAAGCGCGCTGGCGTCGCGAATACGAGGGCTGGCCGGCTTTACGTAAGCTCGAATACGTCGATGAGCTGATGGAGTCGATTCGCGGCGAGCAGCCGGTCGTGCGCAATCGCGAACTGATCGAGCCTCTGCACGAGAATTGCCGCACGCTGGGTCAGCACTACAGATGGAAGCGCAAGCGTTATGACTTGGCGGAAACGGATATCTATGATCTCCGGCTGAAGCGCATCTTCGGCAAGCGACTAAAAGGCAAGCGTGCAATCCGAGCGAGCCGTTTCATACGGCAAGCGCAGCCGGAGCTGGAGCGATTCCTGATTCGTCGCACACGTTTGCATCCGTATCTCGTGCGCCACGTGCTTCATACCGTGATTCAAAGATGCCGTGAGCTCGAATTGGTACTCGATACTTCGCAGCGCGACGCCAAGCGCGCGGTGCTCAATGTAGTGGAGCGTATTTTGATGGACATCCTGCGGCGTGATCATGAGCGATTCGCGCTATGAAGCCGTTGCGCGTGCTCGTGTTGGTGCATGAGAGTCTCGTGCCACCCGACGATCTCGACGGTTACACCGATCGAGAGATCGATGAGTTCAAAACCGAATACGACGTGATGGAGTGTTTGGAGTCGACTGGTCACACAGTGCAGGCGCTGGGTCTCGGTGACAATCTGTCGGACCTGCGCGTTGCGATCACCGACTGGAAGCCCGATGTCGTTTTCAACCTGCTGGAAGAATTCCAGGGCATCGTCACGTACGACCAGCATGTGGTCGCATTTCTCGAGCTGATGCGACAGCCGTACACCGGTTGTAATCCACGCGGCATGATGCTGTCGCGCGACAAAGTTCTTTCCAAACAAATTCTCGCGTATCACCGCATTCCAACGCCGGGGTTCGCGCTGTTTCGCCGCGGCGTGCGTTACAAACTGCCGCGCAAGTTGAAGTTTCCGTTGTTCGTGAAATCAGCCACCGAAGATGCTTCGCTGGGTATTGCGCAAGCATCGATCGTCCACGATGCAGTCAAATTGAAAGAGCGCATCGAGTTCATTCACGAACAGACGAATTCCGACGCGCTGGTGGAGGAATACATCGAAGGCCGCGAGCTGTACGTTGGCGTGATGGGCAACAACCGGCTGCGTACCTTCCCCGTGTGGGAGATGGATTTCGGTACCTTGCCGGATGTGATGGCCGGTATCGCAACACGCAAAGTGAAGTGGGATCGCGCCTATCAAAAAAAGCACGGCATTCGCACCAACGCCGCAGCGAATCTACCGGATGGCGTTGGTGCGTATCTCGACAAGCTTTCAAAGCGCATCTATCGCGCGTTGCATTTGAGCGGCTACGCGCGCATGGATTTTCGTATGCGTCCCGACGGCAGTGTGTTCGTGCTGGAGGCGAACGCCAATCCCAACCTCAGCTACGGCGAAGACTTCGCGGAGTCCGCTCACACCGTGGGCGTCGAGTATCCGCAATTGCTCGATCGGATCATCCGCCTCGGTTGCAACTACGAGGCGGCCTGGCGATTGAACGAGGCGTGAGACGGCTCGGCGTCGACTGCTACTCCTCCGTCGCCGTCCATTTGTCGAGCCATCCCAACACTTCCTCATGCCAGTGAATGCTGTTCGCCGGCTTGAGGATCCAATGGTTCTCGTCGGGATAGACGATGAGCCGGCTGGGGATCTCGCGGCGTTGCATTAGCGTAAACATCGCAATGCTCTGTGTGTACGGCACGCGATAGTCGAGCTGACCGTGAATAATGAGCATGGGCGTGCGCCACTTAGCCACATGATTCACAGGGTTGTGCTTCTCCAGGTTCTCCGGCACCTCGAAGGGCAATCCTTGGTGCTCCCATTCGTCGAACCACAATTCTTCGGTCGTATAGGCCATCGCACGGTTATCGAAGATGCCCGCGTGCGAGACGAAGCATTTGAACGGTTGCGACCAGTTGCCTGCCATCCAATTGATCATGTAACCGCCGTATGAGGCGCCCAACGCGCAGGCGCGTTTTTCATCCAGCCAGGGGTATTTTTCTAAGGCCGCGGCAAATCCTTTCTGCAGGTCTTCGAGCGGTTTGCCGCCCCAATCGCCGCTGATCGAATCGGTGAACGCCTGCCCGTAGCCGGGTGAACCATGGAAGTCGACGAACACGACGGCGTAGCCTGCGCCTGCGTAGGTTTGCGGGTTCCAGCGAAAACTCCAGGCGTTCGCAAACGAAACTTGCGGACCGCCGTGCACGATGAAGGCGATGGGATACTCACGTTGTGGATCGAAGTTCGCCGGTTTGACGACGTAGGCGTACACCGTTTCATCGTTGGCGCCGGTAAACGTGAACTGCTCCGGCTCGCCGAATTGAATCCCGGCGAGCATCTCGGCATTCATTTTCGGCAGTTCGCGCAATTCATTGCCGCGTAGCGTCAGTGCGTGCAGCTCCGGCGGAGATTTGAGTGAGGCGAGCGAGAAGACGATTTCACGCTCGCCCACGCTGAAGGCTTGGACTTGTCCGGGTCCGGACAGCATCGTTGGTTTGCCGCTCTTGAGGTCGATGGACCACAACGGTCGTTGCCCGAAATGATCGGCAGTCGCGAAGAGCGTCTTACTGTCTTTCGAGAATGCGATCGAAGCGACGGAGCGGTCCCATTCTTGCGTGAGTGCGCGGCGCTCGCCGCTTTTCAGATCCATTACCATGATGTGCAAGCGGTCTGCCTCGAAGCCCGGGCGCGTCATGGCGAGCCAGGCAAGCATCGAGCCGTCCGGTGAGAAGGTTGGTTGTGTATCCAATGCGGGATTGTCTTGCGTGAGGTTGCGTGGCTCGCCGCCTTCGACAGAGACCTCATACAAGTCGAAATTCGTCGACCAAGCCTCTTCGCTGCCTTTGAGCTTGGTTGCAAACACGACTTTCGTGCTATCGGGTGAGAACGTGTAATCACTCGCATCGCCGAACGGCTTCGACGGGATGTCCGCTTCGAGCGCACCGCTCAATGCAATCGGCTCGCCGCTCACGCGGCCGTTCTCGAGCGCCAGCAAGAACAGGCGCGAGATTCGCCCATCCGCCCACGTGTCCCAGTGACGAACGAACAGGCGCTCGTGCGTCATGCCGCTCACCTTGGAAGCTTCGCGTGATTCGAGCCGAGCTTTGCTGCACGCGAAATCGGCGCAATCGGCGAACACTTCGACGCTGACGGCGAGCTTTGCGCCATCCGGCGCGAGCTTGAAGGAGCCCACATCCAGCGGCAGGTCCGTCACTTGCTCGGCTTCGCCGCCGGACATCGGCAAGCGCCACACTTGGGCCGAGCCGCTGCGCATCGAGGTGAAGTA
>CAZIXV010000060.1:0-15654 GCA_964543105.1 uncultured Steroidobacteraceae bacterium | reverse complement strand
GATGCCTTCCTGGTCCCCTCCCCTGCGATAGCGGGGGAGGGTTAGGGAGGGGGCAAGCGAGCTTGAACAATCCGCGTCCCATCAATTCGCTTCAACCGGCGGAGCCGCTGGCGCTGGCGCCGCGCTCTGCGCCCCAAAATCCACCGTCGGCGGCCGAGCAATTTCCGTCTCATTCTCAACGGTGAAGTTCGGCTTCACATCGTGATTGAAAATCATCGCCGTCAGGTTCGTCGGGAAGCGCCGCACTGTGACGTTGTACGCCTGGACGCTATCGATATAGCGCTTGCGCGCCACGGCAATCCGATTCTCCGTGCCTTCGAGTTGCGCGCGCAGATCCTGAAAACCTGAGATCGATTTCAGATCCGGATAACGCTCGACGACGACCATCAGGCGCGACAGCGCCGAACTCAACTCACCCTGCGCTTGTTGCCATTGCTGGAACGCGGCCGGATTCTCGATCAACTCGGGTGTCGCCTGGATCGAAGTCGCCTTGGCGCGCGCATTGATGACGCTATCGAGAATGTCCCGCTCCGCCTGTACGGCGCCCTTGACCGTATTGACGAGATTCGGCACCAGATCTGCACGGCGCTGATATTGATTCAGCACTTCTGACCAGGCGGACTTCACCTGTTCATCCTGCTCCTGCAGCGTGTTGTAGCCGCAACCGCTGAGCAGCGCAGCGGCAATGAGAATCACGAGATACCGCAATGGGACCATGAAAGTTCTCCTCGTAACGCAGGGCGCACAGTGTAAGCCGAAGCAAGCTAGCCAGGTGGTCGGCTAGCACGCTGGCAAGAACCGAGGCGCGCCGCACCGCGCGTACCTTGGGTCGCCAGCAGCCGCGTCATCGCTAGCTGGTTCACCAGATTTTCACCCGCTCGGCTTCCGCCAGAAACATTTCATCTTCCGGCTTCACGTCGAACGCGGCGTGAAATGCGGGCAGATTCGCAACGACGACATTGACGCGATACTCGCTGGGGCTGTGCGGATCGGTGAGCAGCCGGCGCCGCAATTCGTCTTCGCGAAATTTGCGAGCCCACACCTGTGCCCAACCGATGAAGAACCGCTGCTCGCCCGTGAAGCCATCGATGACCGGCGCTGCCTCGCCATCGAGCGCCAAGCGATACGCACGGTGCGCCATCGCGACGCCGGCTAGGTCTGCAATGTTTTCGCCCATCGTAAGTTCGGCATTGATGTTCATGCCGGGCAGCGGACTTTGAGCGCTGTACTGCGCGCCCAAACGTTGCGCGCGCTGCTTGAACTCGACATCGTCCTGCGGCTGCCACCAATCGTTGAGATTGCCGGCGCCGTCGTAGCGGCGGCCTTGATCGTCGAAGCCATGACTGAACTCGTGGCCAATGACGGAGCCGATGGCGCCGTAATTGATCGCATCTTCGGCCGCGACATCGAAAAACGGCGGCTGCAAAATCGCCGCAGGAAACACGATCTCATTCAATGGTGCGCTGTAGTACGCATTGACGGTTTGCGGCGTCATGAACCATTCGGTGCGATCGATCGGGCCGCCCAGTTTGGCGATGTCGCGATCGAGTGCGACGGCCACCGCACGCTGACGATTGCCGATCAGATCATCGCGCCGCACGTCGAGCTTCGACCAATCCCGCCAACGCTCCGGATAGCCGATCTTGGCTCTGAACGACGCGAGCTTGGCGTGCGCTTTCTTTTTGGTTTCGGGTGTCATCCACTCCAAGTCATCGATACCTTCCGCAAAGGCGCGGCGCAGGTTCGCGACCAACGCATCCATGCGCTGCTTGGCATCCTCGCTGAAATGCCGTTCGACATAGGCCTTACCGACGAGATCGCCGATGGCGCTTTCGAGCGTATCGACGCCACGCTTCCAGCGCGGCTTCAGTTCCGGCACGCCGGACACCGTCTTATCCATGAAATCGAAATGCAACTGCACGAAACGCTGCGGCAGGTTCGGCGCATAGGCATTCAGCATCTTGTAACGGAAGTACACGCGCCAATCCTCGAGCGCCACCTCCTCGACCATCTGGTTCACCGCTTCGAGATAGCTCGGCTGCGTAACGTTCACCGCCTGAACTTTCTCCAGCGGCACGACCACGCCGATAAAAAATTCGCGCCAGTCGATCGCCGGCGTGAGCTTGGCAAGCGCATCGAGTTCGTAGCGGTTATAGGTTTTTTCGGCATCGCGATTTTGCACGCGCGTCCAGTGCGCACGCGCCAGGCGCGTCTCGAGCGCAACGATGCGCTCGGCCGCATCTTCGGGCTCTGGGGTTTGCGCTGCGGCGAGCAAGTCCTTCACATACGTGCTGTATTTGTCGCGAATCTCCTGCAGGCGCGGCTCGTCGGAAAGATAGTAGTCACGATCGGGCATTCCCAACCCGCGCTGTGATACCGCCGCGATGTACTCATCGGATTTGCGGCGATTGACCGTGACGAAAAATACGAATGGATGCGCGACCCCGAGCCGCTGTGCTTCGCCCATATAACGTGACAAATCCTGGCGCGAGGCGATTTGATCGATGCGTGTCAGTTCATCTTTGAGCGGCTCCAAACCGCGCTTTTCGATCGTCGCCTCGTCCATGAAGCTCGCATAGAAGTCGCCGATCTTCTGCCGCTCACCGCCTGCGTCGGCGTGCTTGGCTGCCTCCTCCAGGATCGTGTGGAGATTGTGTTCGGCTTGCTCTTGCAGAATCGTGAACGTGCCGTAATTGGAGCGATCCGCCGGAATGTCCGTCGTCGCAAGCCAGCCCCCATTCACGGAGCGATAAAAGTCATCTTGCGGTCGCACGTCGGGGTCGAGGTGGTTCGCGATCACCCCGGAGGTGAGTGCAGACGGTTCGGTCACGCGGTCGCTGGGCGCGGGCGCATCGCGCTGCGTGCATCCCGCGAGCACCATCATCGTTACGAGCGCGCAACCGATCTTCAATGGCATGGTCGATCACATGGGCGTTGAGAGAAGGTGGCAAACTCTGGCGTAACTTCGCGCGGACGTCTACGGCGATGTGCGATGCGCGACGGCCCGCGCGCATACTCGTTCGCGTATTAGCTTCATTGCGAAGCCGAATGGCGACACTCGAGTCGTTAAGGCAGCGCTTCCAGGAACGCATCGAGCGCGGCTTGCACCGGCGGCTCATGCAACAGCGGTGCATGGCCTCGATTCGGCACGCGCAGCTGCAGCAGATCAGGCTTCTCGCGCAGCATGCGATCGAAGATACGTTCCGATAGCAGATCTGAGAGTTCGCCGCGAATTGCGAGCGTTGGAATCGCCTGCAGCGCTGCGTAGATGTACCAAATCGGCGGCATCAGGCCGAAAGGCAGCATGCGCATCAGATCGGCGATCTTGCAATCGTAATCCAGGCAGATTCGCCCATCGGCAGCCTCTCTGAATGTGTTGCGCGCGAATTCTTGCCAGCGCTCTTCGATCAGGTCCGGATAAACATCGCCAAACATCTGCTTCACCTGGATCGTGGCGTCATCCCAGCTCGCGGTGCCGTGTACCCGTCCGACGTAGTTCTGAATTCGTTGCGAGCCGATCATTTCGAGTTCGGGACCCACATCGTTCAAGACGACACCGACGAGGCTGTGCGGGCGCAGGCTCGCCATCGTCATTGCCATCACGCCGCCCAGCGATGTCCCGACCGCGGTGACGCGTTCGAGTTTGAGCTCGTGCAACAGCATCCACATGTCGTCGACATACATGCCGGGGTGATAGTTGAGCCAATTGGGGTCGTATTCGGAGCGACCCCGGCCGCGCAGATCGGGACAGATGACGCGCCGGCCCGGCGCAATGTGGTTCGCGCTGCGAGCGAAGTCTTTGCTGTTGCGAGTGAGACCCGGGAGGTAGAGCACCGGCGTCTTGTGCGGATCGCCGGCGTAATCGCGGTAATACAATGAAAGCCCGTCGCGCGAGCGATAGTAGCGTTCTTCGAAATGCATACCGGAAACAGTGGCGGTTGACGGTTGGCAGAGGACGGCCAGATTCGGAAACCATCATCCGTACATGACGTTCGCGGACGAGGCGGCGCAATCATCGGGCCGCGACTGTCGGCGCTCGCGCCGCGCCCGTCAACCTCTATGCGAATGTTGCGGGCAAAAAAAACCCCAGACTGTTAGATCCGGGGCAGAGAAGCGGACTTCCTGAAGGGTAGTAAAGCCCGCTAGGGGATGCGAAACAGCGACTCGATCAATGTAAGCGCGACCACTGCAGGACTTTGATGTCCCGCGACTCGCACTCGAAATTCTTGGCCAGCACCGAGGCAGCTTCCTTGAGATCGCCACGGGGCAGAATCCGATTCACTTCCACCACACCGCGAAACTCACTCATGCCCTTCGGGGCGCGTTCCTGGAGGAGGAAATGTGTGTAGTACTTGATGCTCATGGGAGATGAATGTAGTGACGCTCTGCTGTATGTACCGTGAAGGGCCGCACAAAATCCTCGCGCTTCACGGGTTTCAGGCGTTGCCTTAACGATCATTAGCAAACGAGATCACACGCGCATGAGCCGATACCGTCCGCCGCAGCCAAAAGGATCGAAATTCATTACGCCCGAAGGTGCTGAACGTTTGAAAAACGAACTGGATCACTTGTGGCGCGTGCTGCGTCCGCAGGTCACCCAGGCGGTTTCGGAAGCTGCTGCACAGGGCGATCGCTCGGAAAATGCGGAATACATTTATGGCAAGAAACAATTGCGTGAGATCGATCGGCGTGTCCGCTTCTTGCGACAGCGATTGGATGGCATGACGGTCGTCGACCAAGCGCCATCCGATCCGAAGCGCGTATTTTTTGGCGCATGGGTGACGCTGGAAGACGACGCTGGCGAAGAAGTCGAATACCGCATCGTCGGCCCGGACGAATTCGATCCGGCAACGGGCTACATCAGCATGGATGCGCCATTGGGCCGCGCCTTGTTACGTAAAGCCATCGATGACGAAGTAAAAGTACAACTACCCGGCGGAGCGAAGACGTATGTGATCGTGGCGGTACGTTACGAGCAAGCAATGGACAGTTGATAGGTGAGAATGGACAAGGACAAACGCGCTCTCACTTCTTCGTTGTCGATCGTTCATTGCGCATCAATGCGCTCGCGTTCCCGTTAGAGACCAAACAACGAAAACAGCCTGCGTACCGCACTGCCTGCTTTGTCGAGATCGCGTTCGCGGCGCTCACGCATGCGTAATTGAAGTTCGGTTCTTTTTTGCGCCAGCCATTCATCGCGCTGTTCGCTCTGCTCCGCACCGGGGCGACGGCGTTTTGACGCTCGATCGCGCAGCTTGCAAAACGCGTGATACGCATCGAGATCGTGTTCGAGATCGCGGCTGACGAGTTCGATCATGATGCCGTGCTCGAGCAACCCCACCGCGCCCTCGCTTTGCTCTGTCGCACTGAAGCAGGCAAGCGCATTCAACAGCCGTTGATGATCAGCGTCGCTTGGCTGCCAATCCGGATCGCTTGCCATGTCGATCAGCGTGCGCAATCGTACGAAACGCTCGCGGACGAATTGCGCGACATGCGCTCGCTCACCGTGCTCGAGCACCTCACGCGCTGCCGCGACGATCGCTTCCGCAGATTGCTCGCGCGTACGCGCCTGCACCTGCTGCGCCACTTCTTCCAAGTGACACAGATCTTCGTCGCGGAGATTGAAACTTAGGCGGAAAGGCATGGGTGAAGAAGAAGTAGTCAGCGGTTAGCGGTTAGCGCCGATCTCAACCATCCGCTATCGCCTATCCGCTGTCGCCCTCTCAAACAATGACATTCCTGAACTGCCACGCATCTTCCCGATCGAGATCTTCCGGGAAGAGTCGTTCGCGGTCGGTGAGTGGGGTCCAGTCGCTGTAGGCGCCGATGACGGGGCCGAGATAGGGCATGCAGATTTCGAGATTGCGGCGGAAATCCAATTGATCGGGCTCCATGATGCCAGCTTGTGGATTTTCGATCGCCCAGATCAGACCCGAGAGCACTGCGACGCACACTTGCAGGCTGGTGGCAGTGTTATAGGGCGCGAGCTTGCGCGCTTCGTCGATCGACAATTGCGAGCCAAACCAATACGCGTTCTTCTTGTGGCCGGCGAGCAGCACGCCGAGTTCGTCGATTCCTTCGATGATTTCATCACTCAGAATGCGTTTGCTTTTTTGCATACGCCAATTGCTGCCGGCGAATTCGTGCACCGACAACACCGCATCGTCACACGGGTGATAGGCGTAGTGCACCGTGGGCCGATACGCGACACTGCCGTTCTCACGGTGCGTCAAATAATCCGCAATCGAAATCGATTCGCCGTGAGTGATCAAGAAGCCATGGAAAGGACCGGCGTTCGGCGTCCAGGTCCGTACGCGCGTCGCCGCACCGGGTTGCATGAGATAGGCCGCGGCGCGACAGCCGAAATCATGCAAGCGACCTTGCGGTGGCAACGCTTTTTCGTGCGTACCCCAGCCGAGTTCGGAAGGTTGTTGGCCTTCACCGACGAAGCCATCGACGGACCACGTATTCACGAATTCGCCAGGGCGTTTCGGCACGCTCGCCACTTGGGTATCGCGCTCCGCAATATGAATCACTTTGATCCCCAGCTGCGCTGCCAGCGCCGCCCATGCTTCGCGTGACTGCGGATTGCCGTGAGATACCCCAGTGTCATCCGCGATGTTCAGTAGCGCCTGCTTGACGAAGTGCGATACCAGTCCAGGGTTCGCGCCGTGCGTGATGACTGCGGTGGGTCCATGCTTGTGCGTCTCGCGCAAAGCCAGTGCGCGTTCGCGCAACGCATAGTTGGTGCGCTGTGCTGGCGGCAGATTCGGATCGCTATAACCACCCGGCCACGGCTCGATGCACGTATCCAGATACAGCGCGCCGATGTCGTGGCACATCTTGATGAGCGCGATGCTCGACACGTCCACGGACAGGTTCAAAAGAAAGTCGCCGCCCTTCAGCAGCGGCCGCAGCACGTTCTCGAAATTCTCTGGCGTGAGCGGATGATTGACGAACTTGACGCCTTGCTCGAGCGCTTCGGCACGGCCAGCGTCATCTGCCGTGACGATGGTGATGCGTTCGGGCGTAATGCCGACGTGCCGCAGAATCAGCGGCAGCACGCCCTGTCCGATGCTGCCGAAGCCGATCATGACGATGCGGCCGGGAAACGTAACGTGCACGGGATACTGGGCCATCGAAAACACTCGAACGGAAAAGCGAAGGCGCGGAGTGTACTTACATTTAGCGACGCGCCGAAAGCATCCTAAAACCGCTCGCGAACGGAGGATTGCTCACATGTGAGCGAGCAATTCTTACTCGCTCGAGGGTTCTTTCCAGTGCGGCGGAATGGTGCGCTCATAACCAGGCAGCGCTTCGATGCGCTTCATCCATGCAGCAATCGCAGGGAAATTCGTGTCGAGCGGCAGCAGGCGCGCGCGCAGTTCCTGCGCCTCGCGGCGATCGAGCGCGCGCAACAACAATTGAATGCCGGGAAATACGACGAGATCTGCCGCCGAGAAACTCTCACCGACGAGCCAATCCGATTCTGACAGCCGCTTGTCGATCGTCCGCGCTTCGCCGGCGATGATGTGCATCGCACGCGTGACTTCGTCCGTACGCTCCTCGAGGCCTTGGAAGAGAATCGCGTAGACGATTTTCATGATGTGGTCTTCGGCGTAAAACTCGAACTCAGCGATGACGCGCGCGATGGTCCCCGCCTCCTCCGGCGTCGTACCGAACAAGGGTCGCTGCGGATACTTGCGATCGAGGTAGTGCACAATGGCGAGCGATTCGAAGACGACATAGTCGCCGTCCTTGAGTACGGGCACTCGACCGCGCGGATTCATCGCCAGCAGTTGCGGCGACTTATGTTCCTGTTTTGCGAAATGCACCAGATGCGACACATAGGGCAAGCCCTTGTATTCGAGCGCCAGCAATGCGCGCCAGGAATACGGACTGCCGCTGCCCCACCAAAGTTCGAGTGCCATGATGTCGTCCTAAAATTCGCCGCGCGCGATTGTATCGGAAGGTTACAAACGTCGTGGGCCTACCGTGCTCACGCATCGAGAACCTCATGACCCACACAACGATTGTTTCCCCGGCAACACTCGCCGCCCATCTCGACGACCCGCAGTGGCTCATCGTCGATTGCCGCTTCGATCTCGCGCAGCCAGAGACCGGTGAGGCCGCGTTCAAGGCCTCGCATATTCCCGGTGCGATTTATGCGCACCTCGATCGCGACTTGGCTGCACCCATCACCGCCACGAGCGGGCGCCATCCACTGCCTTCACCCGATGACTTCGCACGTACGTTGAGCCGCTGGGGCGTTGGCGCAGATACACAAGTCGTTGCTTACGACGCCGACGTCGGCATGTACGCCGCGCGGCTGTGGTGGATGTTGCGTTGGATCGGCCATGAAGCTGTCGCGGTGCTCGATGGCGGGTTTGCTGCGTGGCTTGCCGACGACCTGCCTACTTCGAACGCCATCGTGTCGCGCCCGCCGCGATCATTCATCCCACGTCCGAATCGCTCCCTGTGGCTGGATACGAATGAAGTGGCGGAGCGCGCCCGCGATCCGCGCTGGCGGGTGCTCGACGCACGGGCCCCGGCGCGTTTTCGCGGTGAGGTCGAACCCATCGATACGGTTGCAGGTCACATCCCCGGCGCGCGCAATCATCCATTCACAGACAACATCATCGATGGACGAATCGGCGAGCCGCAACATCTGCAGCAACGCTTGGCTACATCGCAAGACGGCATCGCCTCTGATCACACGATTGCAATGTGCGGCTCGGGTGTCACCGCCTGTCATTTGCTGCTTGCCATGGAAGTCGCGGGTCAACACGGTGCGAAGCTGTATCCGGGCTCGTGGAGCGAATGGATTCGCGATCCCACCCGACCCATCGCCAAAGACTGAAGGTCAGTACAACGCCGGGGATCCGCACCGGAAGCGACATGCTATCGTCCTCGCTTCTTTTCGCTGCGAGATCACGCGCACCGTGGATGACGGATCCAAAAAATACACACCTAGTGGGCAATGGAGCATCGAGGATTCACTCGATCTCTATCAAGTACTCGCCTGGGGCAAACCGTATTTCAGTATCAATGCCGCTGGGCATGTCGTCGTGCGTCCGGACGGCTCGCCGGATCGCGAGATCGATCTGTACGACGTCGTTGAAGGACTGCACGCGCGCGATCTGACGGCGCCGGTGGTGATTCGTTTTTCGGACATCCTGCATCACCGCTTGCAGCGCCTGCACAAGTCGTTCGCAACCGCGATGGCGGAAAACGAGTACAAGGGCGACTACCGCGCCGTCTTTCCGATCAAGGTGAATCAGCAGCGCCTGGTCGTCGAAGAAGTCTATCGCTACGGTCGAGAATTCAATTTCGGTCTCGAAGCCGGCTCGAAGCCGGAACTGTTGGCCGTCATGGCGCTCACCGAAGATGCGCCCGAGCGCATGATCATTTGCAACGGCTTCAAGGACGACAGCTACATCGAAGCGGTGATCCTCGCGACCAAGCTCGGCCGCACGATCATTCCAGTCATCGAGAATTTCGAAGAGCTGAAGCTCGTTCTAAAACACGCCAAGCGATATCAAGTGAAGCCGCGCATCGGCGTGCGCGTGAAGCTCGCCAGTGAAGGCGCCGGACGCTGGCGTGATTCAGCCGGCGAAAAATCAAAGTTCGGATTGTTCGTGAGCGAGATCCTCGATCTCGTCGCTGTGCTCAAAGAGCACGACATGCTCGACTCGCTCGAACTCGTGCATTGCCATCCGGGCAGCCAGCTGCAAGACATCCGTCGCGTGAAGGACGCCATCAACGAATTGGCGCACGTGTACGCCGAATTGAAGCTGATGGCGAACGGCTTGAAGTTCATCGACGTCGGCGGCGGATTGGGCGTCGACTACGACGGCAGCGGCACGAACTTCGAATCCTCGATGAATTACACGATGAACGAATATGCAAGCGACGTCGTGTATCGCATCGCAAGCGTCTGCAACGCGCGCGAGATCGAACATCCCACCATCATCAGCGAGTCGGGCCGCGCAACCGCGGCACACCACAGCGTGCTCGTTTTCAATGTGCTCGGCTCCTCGATGCTCGATCAATTTCGCGTCTCGACCGACGCGAGCGATTACCAGGGCGGCAAAGAACTGCCGCAGCCTGTGCTCGACTTGTTCGAAGCACACAAGAGCGTTGCGGAGCGCCGTCTCGTCGAGTGCTATCACGATGCGATGCAGGCCCGCGAACAAGCTTTGCAGATGTTCAATCTCGGCTTGTTGAGCCTGGAGTTTCGCGGGCTTGCCGAACGACTGTACTGGGCGACCTGCGCGAAGATTCGTGACTACTGTCGCCGGCTCGAACGCATCCCGGAAGAACTCCAAGGTCTCGAGGTCATTCTCTCGGATACCTATTTCTGTAATTTCTCGATCTTCCAATCGCTGCCGGACAGTTGGGCGATCGGGCAACTGTTCCCGATCATGCCGGTGCACCGCTTGGACGAAAAACCCACACGCAATGCAGTGCTCGCCGATATCACTTGCGATTCGGACGGCAAGATCGATCGCTTCGTCAGTCAGCGCGACGTCAAACGCACACTCGAAGTACACGAGCTGAAGCCGGGTGAGGAGTATTACCTGTGCGCCTTTCTGGTCGGCGCCTATCAGGAAACGTTGGGCGATCTACACAATCTGTTCGGCGACACACATGTCGTCCACATCCGGTTGCACGAACAAGGCGGCTGGTGGATCGATGAAATCGTCAAAGGCGACACCGCAGGTGAGGTGCTGCGTTACATGCAATACGACGTCGATCGCCTGTTCCCGCAATTCACGCGCGATTGTGAACGCGCAGTGCGAGAAGGCCGCATGACGCTTGCCGAAAGCCAAGCGTTGCGGCGCTTCTACGAATCCGAGCTCAACGGTTACACCTATCTCGAAGGCGATTGAGCCCAACCGTGCGCGTGTCGACGCGCACATTGCCCGCGATGCAGGCCCGTCGACCTTTGACGAATCCACGGCAGAACGCCTGCGAGTTTTTTGCACTTGCAAAAAACTCATTCACGAATCTCGAAGCGTTGCCAGGCCGAAATCGCTGACGTAGTATCGGTCGCGTCAGCTAATTACGCACTCAACTTCTATCGGCGGCCAATTAAAGATCATCCATATCGCCCGTCCGGGACCCTCTCTTTCCAGTTTCGGAATCAGTTGATTGCAAGCGACCAAACGCAGTTCAGCCTCCCACTTTCGGCGCCCTCTTCGTGAGTCGTCGGGCGTGCGGCTGCCTGTATCCATCGCATGGCCTTTTAGAGTGATAAATCGATGACGACGATCTACGTTGGGAACCTGCCGTTCAGCGCCACTGAACAAGACGTCCGTGGACTGTTCGAACAACACGGCACCGTGCAATCCGTAAAGCTCGTGAACGATCGTGAAACAGGTCGGCCCCGCGGCTTCGGTTTCGTCGAGATGCCGACGAGCGATGCTCAAACCGCAATTCAACACATGAATGGTTTTCAGATGGGCGGTCGTCCGTTGCGAGTCAACGAGGCTCGCGAACGCGAAGCTCGTCCGCCGCGCCAGAACGGCGGCGCGCGCTGGTAAGCAGCGCTTGCGTCCGCGTTGCGACGCGGACGCACTGAAAAACTCCCCGCGCGACGCTGCCGAGCGCACGTCGCGCCTTAATTCTCACGCGCTCGCGTGAATGCTCGCGTGCCGCACCGCTTGTCCGCTATCTTCGCTGCCATTGTTGTGCGAGGAATACCGGATGAGCGTGTTCGTGCCGTCGCTCGTGAGCGTAAGCGCAGCCCTACTCGAGGGCGACGCCACTCGATCAAGCGGCGACTCCATCTTCTTACCTGCCCGTTCGCGCGCTCACCTTTTCGAGCTTGCGCCGATCGACCCCCAACGCCGCACCGAAGGAACGTCACGATGACGCCGACTGCGCTGGGGCGTCGCACGTTCGCGGCTGCGATCGCATTGGTCGCCTCGATGGCCATCGCACAAGAGCCGTCCGCACCGCTCGACGGCGCCTCGCTCAAACCCAAGGGGAAGGTCCGGCTGCTCGGCGCCGAGGTGCGCCCAGGCACCAGCCAGAAACTCACGTGGGTCGCCGGCACTGCCATGGAGGGGTTCGTCTCTCCGGTGCCGGTGTTCGTGATCAATGGCAAAGGCGCCGGACCGGTGCTGTGTCTCGTGGCCGCCGTGCATGGCGATGAGCTGAATGGCATCGAAGTGGTACGCCGCGTGTTGAACGAACTCGACGTTGAAACCCTCAACGGGGCTGTCATCGGCGTGCCGATCGTCAATATCCAGGGCTTCTACCGCGGCACGCGCTACCTGCCCGATCGTCGCGACTTGAATCGCCATTTCCCCGGGAACACTCGGGGCAGTGCCGCCACGCGCATGGCGCACTCGTTCTTCACCGAAATCGTTCAGCACTGCTCCGCGCTCGTCGATTTGCACACCGGCTCGCTCAATCGAACGAACCTGCCGCAATTGCGTGCCGACATGACGCATCCCGCGATCTCGCGCATGGCAGGCGCATTCGGTGCGACGGTCGCGCTGCACAGCAAGGGCGCCGCTGGGTCACTCCGCCGCGCCGCGACCGCTGCCGGCATTCCTGCCATCACGTTCGAAATGGGTGAACCCATGCGGGTGCAGCCCGAACAGGTCGAACACGGCGTCAAGGCCGTGGAGACCTTGCTCTATTCGCTCGGGATGACTTCGCAGCGCCGCTATTGGGGCGATCCCGAACCGATTTACTACGCATCGAAATGGGTGCGCGTCGACAACGGCGGCATCTTGTATTCGGATGTGGCCCTCGGCGAGCGCGTGAGCGAAGGCGAACTGCTCGGCGTCGTCATCGATCCCATCTCGAACGCACAGTTTCGAATTTATGCACCGGTCAGCGGACGGGTACTCGGCATGGCGCTCAACCAAGTCGTGCTTCCGGGCTTCGCTGCCTACCGCATCGGCACCGACACGACGCCCAAGCGCACCACCAAGCGCGAGGACGACGACGAAGCCATCGATCCAGATTCGCAAGAGGATGAAGGGGAATAGCGCATGGGAATTTTGCACACCCGGACGGAGTTCACCGGCCGCGTGATTCAAGTGAATGTCGAGCAGGTGGAGCTGCCCAACGGCAGCACGGCGGACCTCGAGATCATTCACCATCCGGGCGGCGCCGCCGTCGTCGCGCTCGATGCGCAGCAACGCGTTTGTCTGTTACGCCAATTCCGCCACGCCGCGAATGGATACCTGTGGGAACTGCCCGCCGGCAAGATCGACAACCGCGAACCGCCGCTGCAAACCGCGCAGCGTGAGCTTGCTGAGGAAGCCGGCGCACAAGCGGCACGCTGGGACAGCCTGGGAAGCTACCTCAGCTCACCTGGCGTACTGACCGAAACCATTCATCTGTTCCTGGCCACGCAACTCACGCACGGCGCCGCCGCGCTCGAAGAACACGAAGTGATCGAGGTGCATTGGAAGCCGCTGCAAGAAGTCCTCGGCATGGCGATCGAAGGCGAGATTCGCGATGGCAAGTCGCTCGTCGGAATTTTTCGTGCAGCGGCACAACTCGGAAACTATTACGTGAAACCCTGATTTATTGCGCTGCGGCGAGAGGCGTGAATTTCAACACGTCGAAAGCGTCGTCACTTCCTCTATGTTGCGCTCGACTATCTTGATCCGATGAGAATCGAGCTTGAGCGACGAACTGAGAGACCAATTGCGAAAGCTTGGCTTGCGGGTGCGCCCGCGCACCGAGACCAGCACGCAATCAACGGCCCGTAAGCCCGGACATATTGCATTCGACGATCGCGGCAATGCGGTCTTCGAATGGAACAACGAGACTCTGGCGCAAGATGACTCAGAAGAGAGCGATCGGGCGCGCAGCAAGGCGCTGCAGCACCACGGCTTATCGCTGATGGATGACGAGCCTGCCAAAGACGCCGCGATCCAACCGAAC
This sequence comes from uncultured Steroidobacteraceae bacterium, assembly GCA_964543105.1. Taxonomy (GTDB): domain Bacteria; phylum Pseudomonadota; class Gammaproteobacteria; order Steroidobacterales; family Steroidobacteraceae; genus Steroidobacter. The sequence continues at coordinate 1,740 of CAZIXV010000060.1, read as the reverse complement.
CCCAAGGGCTTGCGGCTCGGCTACAACCCATACGAAAGCGGCTTGCTGCCGAAGAAAGAACGCGGCATGAAACGCGATTTGCGCGAGCTGTCGAAATGGGTGGAAACGAAACGCAAGCTCGCGAAAAAGCAGGGCGACTGAAGCCAGGCCTGATTTCGCCATGACATGGCGTGTGCTAACGCATTGCCGCGACGAGCTTGCGATGATGCGGAAAGCGAAAGAAGCGACGCAGCTCCGATACCCAGGCCTCCGGTCGCGAACGACGCGGCCTTAGAAAGCGCTCGTCCAAATCACGGCAATAACGCGCGGCGTGACGGTTTGCTTCCTCATAGCGGTGCCGCACCGACGCTTCCAGCGAAGCCACGAAGTTCACGCGATCGAACATCGCCGCATGCAGGTCTCGCGGAAACGCGCCGCTGCGTTGCTGCATCAGTAGCATCAAAGCACTGGCGTATTTGTCGACTTCGGCTTGCAGCTCGAGTTCCAGCAGCGACACCGCGCGCCCTCGATGCAAGCTCCATAGCAAATAATGAAAGTGGCTCACACCTTCGAGCGCGGTGCAGAAGTCTTGCAGGTTCCGCTCGTCGAGATTTTGTAGCGGGTTCTTGTTCGCCAGACGCACGAGCACTGACTCATCGATGAACAATCCCACGCGTACGTCCGCGCCATTCTGGACGATGAACACATGTTCATCGCTCACCTCATTAGCTTCTGGACCCAGGATCCGTTCCAGCTCCCGACGATCCGAGATCAGAAATTCCTGCGGCGCATGCTCGATGGGCGCATCGTAAAGACCCGCCAGCAACCGCTGCATACGCCACAAGATGAGCGTCGGTAGTGTTTTGCGCATCAGACGTTCAATGCCCCTTCACGCGTAGCAATCGGCTCCACGCCCAAACGCCGCAGCAAACTGAAGGCGCGCGGACTGCCTGTCTTCAGCCAGATCTCGTACAGCCGCAGGATGTCTCGATCGCTGTGCTCGTACGCCATCTCCGCTACATCGTTCAGTACGTCGACGAGACGTTGGAATTTCTGCGCCAGTTCGAGGAAAACGGCGGAGAACGCTTGGCCGCGCAGCGAATTGCGCGTCGACTCAGCCAACGTGCCGTAAGCGCGGCCGCCCATGGCAATGTGATAGTCCACATCGACGAGCTTGCGCGCGAAGCTTTGCGCGAAGAAACCGGCAACGAACAACGACACATCGCCTAGCCGGCGCAGCGCTTGATCGCGCAATTGCGGGGTGGGTGCTTCCGCCGCGGCGGCGAGCATGTGAGCCAACGGCTTGAGGCGCATGCCTTCGTCCGTCTGTTCGTACAGCTCCTCGGAGCGGGCGAACATCGTAAGCACGTTAACGACGTAGTGCTCGGTGTGGTCATCGACATCCACTCGTTGCTTACGCAACGCCGTCTGAATGGAGTCGTGAAAAAACTCGCGCAGATTAGTGACTGCGACGAGCGACTTAGGATCTCGAGCATCCTCCATAGTTCGACACCTCATTCATCACGCCACATTTCGAACTTACCAGTCATCGCCAAATTACAAACGTACTTGGCACTGAGAACGGCAAGCATCTATATGGATAAAGACCCATGAACGAAACGCCAAGTTCCTGAGCGAGGTTTTGTGACGCGTACATCAACGCGCCATTGGCAGCCGGTGATGGCGAGTGCTGAGAGGAATAAGAAAGTGATGGGTGATGGGTGATGGGTGATGGGTGATGGGTGATGGGTGATGGGTGAT
>CAZIXV010000059.1:0-15688 GCA_964543105.1 uncultured Steroidobacteraceae bacterium | reverse complement strand
GACCGTCAGGATGCCGAGCTCTTTCGCAACTTGCGCGACAACCGGCGCCGCACCTGTGCCCGTGCCGCCGCCCATGCCGGCCGTAATGAACAGCATGTCCGAGCCTTCGATCATCTCGATGATGCGATCGCGATCTTCCATCGCAGCTTGACGGCCGACTTCAGGATCGGCGCCCGCGCCCAGACCCTTCGTAATGTTGCAGCCGATCTGTAAACCGACTTTTACCTTTGAATGCTTCAACGCCTGTGCGTCGGTGTTCAAGCAAATGAAGTCCACACCTTCGATTCCAGTGGCGACCATGTGCGCAACCGCATTGCCGCCGCCACCGCCCACGCCGATCACTTTGATGACGGCACCTTGGTTCTCTGTATCTGCAAGTACAAACATCGTTAGTCCCCTCGATGTAAAACGAAAACAACTTCGACCTAAAACTTTTCCCCGACGCCCTTCGCCGCCGGCCCTTACCCCATCGGATGGCGCGTCCTGCGCCTTTGTTTATTGAGGTGATGTCGTGATCGAGTGATTAGGTGATCCAGTGATCGAGGCCAGAAACGCAAAGCGCTCATACCAAGATCACGAGATGACTGGATCACCCATCACCCATCACCCATCACGTTGATCACGTTGATCACCTGGATCACCTAATCACCTGAAAATCCCGCGCACTACGCGCTCAGAAATTCCCCTGAAACCACGCCTTCATCCGCTCCACCACACCGCGGACATTGCCCGCAAGCGGTTCGCGGCGACCGCGCAAATAATTCTCGCGGCCGTACAGCAGCAAGCCGACGCCGGTCGAATGAATTGGATTGCTCACGACATCCACGAGTCCGCTGATGTGTTGCGGAATGCCGAGTCTTACCGGCATGTGAAACACTTCTTCAGCGAGTTCGACGGCGCCTTCCATCTTCGCGCTGCCGCCCGTGAGCACGACGCCTGCAGCGATCGTTTCCTCGAAACCGGACCGACGCAGCTCTTCACGCACGAGCGCGTACAACTCTTCGTAGCGAGGCTCGACGACCTCGGCGAGTGTTTGCCGTGCGAGGCGCCGCGCCGGGCGGTCGCCGACGCTCGGCACTTCGATCGTTTCATCCGCATTGGCAAGCTGCGACAACGCGCACGCGTACTTCATCTTGATCTCTTCGGCGTGATGCGTCGGCGTGCGCAAGGACACGGCGATGTCATTCGTCACTTGATCGCCGGCAATCGGAATCACCGCCGTATGCCGAATCGCGCCGCCCGAGAACACTGCGATGTCCGTCGTACCACCGCCGATGTCGACCAGACACACGCCGAGCTCTTTCTCGTCGTCCGCGAGTGCGGCGTAGCTCGATGCGAGCTGTTCGAGCACGACGTCTTCGACCGCAAGCCCGCAGCGCTGTACGCACTTGACGATGTTCTGCGCGGCGCTCTCTGCGCCCGTGACGATGTGTACCTTGGCTTCGAGCCGCACGCCGGACATGCCGATCGGCTCGCGAATGCCTTCCTGGCTGTCGATCAAGAATTCCTGCGGCAGGATGTGCAGGATTTTCTGGTCCGCCGGAATCGCGACTGCGCGCGCCGCGTCGATCACGCGATCCACGTCTTCCGAGGTCACTTCCTTGTTACGGATCGCGACGATGCCGTGCGAGTTCAGGCTGCGAACGTGACTGCCCGCAATGCCGGTATAGACCGAATGAATCTCGCAGCCGGCCATCAGCTCGGCTTCCTCCACGGCGCGCTGAATCGATTGCACCGTCGATTCGATGTTCACGACGACACCTCGCTTCAAGCCGCGTGAAGGATGCGAACCGAGGCCGACGACCTCGAGCTGACCGTCGTGCGTCATCTCGCCAACGATCGCCACGACTTTCGACGTACCGATGTCGAGACCAACGATCAGATTTCGATCGCTCTTTCTAGCCATGCTTAAGCTACTCGCTCCTTAAATGGCGCGTCGGCGCGCCTTCCACCAAAAATTCTTTCACTGTCATCGCCGTCTCAGCCGGCCGTGCGCGCACGCGCATCGCTTGCGACGCGTACGTCCGTCTCGTTCCAGCCCACCGAAAAACCGTTGCTGTAACGCAGATCCACGTAGCGCACTTCGTTGCCGCGCGCCGCGAGCATCGGGCTCGCCACTTGAATGAATCGCTCGAGGCGCTCTTGAACTTCCTGACGACCCAGCCGCACGACGATGTCATCACCGACGGTCAGCTCCCATGCGCCACGCGCGTCCAGCTCGACTCGCGTCAAGCGAATGCCCACCGAGAGCAGCCGCGGATAGGTGTCGAGATACAGTCGCGCGACCTGATGCTGCGTACCTTCCGGCCCGTTCAATTCAGGCAACTCAGGCGGAATGTGCCGCGAGCCGCGCAAGAACAATTCGCCGCGCGTATTCATCAAGCCATCCTCGCCCCAGCGCGCCGCAGGCACGTGCTCCGTAATCATCACGCGCACACCGTTCGGCCATTTGCGCTCTACACGCGCGCGATCTACCCACGCGATGCGCTCCAACGAAGCCTGCATCGCATCCAGGTCGACCGAGAGAAAGCCTGCGCCGCGAAACGGCGCGACGGCGCCTTCGATCTGCACGGGCGCGACGCGTTGGAATTGACCGCCCGCTTCCACGACCGTGATCGGTCGATCGAGCAGCCAGGTCGCGCCCCACAAGCAGACGAGTCCGAGCGACAGCAACAAACACACCGGCAACGCCGCACGCACACCGCCCGCTAACGCCGAGGTCAGTGCTGCGATGCTGATGCGCGAATTGCGCTCTGCCTTCTTGCGATTGCGTTTCTTCGGCGCATTGAACATTACGCTGCACCTCCGCTACGCGCGCAGCTCGTTTCGAGCACGCGCCACACCAGCTCATCGAACTCGATGCCTCGCTCACGCGCAGCTTTGGGTACGAGCGAATGACTCGTCATTCCCGGCGCCGTATTCACTTCGAGCAGAAAGTTCGCGCCGCTGCGATCGCGCATCAGATCGACGCGGCCCCAGCCACTGCACCCTGCGGCCTTGAACGCTGCCAAGGCGAGTTGCTGCATCTCCGTTTCCGCCGCACCCTGCAGCCCCGGACACAGATATTGGGTGTCTTCGGCGACGTACTTCGCGTGATAGTCGTAGTACTCACCGGCGGGCACGATGCGAATCGACGGCAGCGCTTCTTCACCCAGGATGCCGACGGTGAGTTCCTCGCCTTCGATGAGTTGCTCCATCAGCAGATCACCTTCGTAGTGGCTCGCCAACGCAACCGCATTCGCAAGATCGCCTTCGGAAAACACGCGCGTGATGCCCACGCTCGAGCCTTCGCACGCCGGCTTCACGATCACCGGCAATCCCAACTGCTTCGCCGCCGCATGCACATTGTCATTGCGCGTGAGATGCACGTACTTCGGCGTCGGCAAGCCAAGCGACAGCCACACTTGTTTCGTGCGGATCTTGTCCATCGACAGCGCCGAACCGAGCACATCGGAACCCGTGTACGGCACACCGAACGCATCGAGCAGCCCCTGCAACACCCCGTCCTCACCGCCACCATGATGGCCGTGCAGAATGTTGAACACGCGCGTCACGCGCTTGGCGATCAAGTCTTGAATCAACGCCGGAATGCCATCCACCGCATACGCATCAACACCTTTACGCAGCAACGCCTCAAGCACATTGCGCCCGGAATCGAGCGACACCTCGCGTTCGGAAGACGTCCCGCCCATGAGGACGGCGACGCGGCCGAAGGAGGTGGGGTTGGTGATGCGCTGGCTCATACGGCATCTCCTCGCGCAGCTACAGGCGACAGGCTACAGGCGACAGCCAGAACGGATTGCAGTCGAGTAGTCGCTAGAAAACGTCCGACGCAAGGCACCTCTCCCGCATGGAGCAGTCCGTCTCTAGCTGTAGCCTGTAGCCTGTAGCCTGTTGCCCTCATGCTGCCTCCCCCACGATCCGCACTTCCGTCTGCAATGCCACGCCGTGCTTCTCGCGCACGACCTGCTGCACCTGTCGAATCAGTTGCTCGATGTCCGCGGCGGTCGCGGTGCCGTCGTTGACGATGAAGTTGGCGTGCATTTCCGAGACGCGAGCGCCGCCGATGCGCGTGCCCTTTAATCCTGCTGATTCGATCAAACGTGCCGCGTGATCACCGGGTGGATTGGTGAACACCGAGCCGCACGACCATTCGCCGATCGGCTGCGTTGCTTTGCGGCGTGCGAGGAGCGCGCGAATGTCATCGCCGCTCACGCCTGAACGCTGCTCGAAACGCAATTGCGCGCCGAGAAACCATTCGTTCGTGGCGCCTGTGCTCTGCGCATCGGATGGACCGGACACATGGCGATAGCCAACGGTGTATTCGCTCTTGCTGCGTTTGTGACGAACGCCAGCGCGATCGAGCGTTGCGACTTTGACGACGTGATTCCAGGTTTCACCACCGAAGGCGCCGGCGTTCATTGCCAACGCGCCGCCCAGCGTGCCCGGAATGCCTGCAAAAAATTCCGCAGGGCCCAAGCCCCACTTCACGCAATGCTTCGCAAGTTTCGCGCACGCGACGCCTGCACCGCACCACACATTCTCGTCATCGATACGTTCGAGCTCATCGAACACACCATGCGTGTCGATGACCGCGCCGCGAATGCCGCCGTCGCGAACGAGCAAGTTGCTGCCCAAGCCAATCCACATCACCGGAACATCGCGATCGAGTTGCGCCAGAAAAGTCGCCAACTCCTCGACATCGCGCGGCGTGAAAAACAAATCCGCAGGGCCGCCGACACGCCATGAGGTGTGCTTCGACATCGGCTCCGCACGCAACACGCGCGGTTCGAATTCCGGTGGCAGCGCGAGGGCGTTCATGCGCCCTCCTTGAGCGTCTTCGGCAACTCGGCGGCCACCGCGCCAATGCTGCCCGCGCCCATCGTCACGATGAGATCACCGTCGCGCACGATGGGCTTCAAGGTTTCGGCCAATTGCTCGACCTTCTCCAAGTAGATCGGCTCGACGCGACCGTGGATGCGTACGGCGCGGCAAATCGCTTTGCCGTCGGCGCCTGCAAGCGGCGCTTCGCCTGCTGCGTACACTTCGGTCACGATCAGCGCATCGACGCCGGCGAGGACAGTCGCAAAATCATCGAGCAGATCGCGCGTGCGCGAATAGCGATGCGGTTGAAAGGCCAGCACGACGCGGCGATCCGGCCAACCCTGGCGAATCGCTTCCAACGTCGCGGCAAGCTCCGTCGGGTGATGTCCGTAGTCATCGATCAGCGTGACGCGTCCGCCTGCGATGTCGACATCGCCGTTTTGTTGCAAGCGGCGATCGATGCCGCCGAACTTCGCGAGTGCGGCTTGAATCGCGCTATCGGCGACGTCGAGTTCGCTCGCCACGACGATCGCGGCCAGCGCATTCAATACATTGTGCGTGCCTGGACGATTCAAGCGAATCGCAAGCGGCGGCTTGCCCGCGCGCAGCACGTCGAACTGCGTCATCAGACCATCGCGCACGATGTTGACGGCGCGCACGTCAGCATCGCTGGCAATGCCGTACGTGATGATCGGGCGCGAGATGCGCGGCACCAGCGCAGCCGCTTCTGCATCGTCGGCACAGATCACGGCGAGCCCGTAGAACGGCAGGTTGTGCAGGAAGTCGACGAAGCTTTGTTTCAAGCGTTCGAAGTCGCCTTCATGCGTTGCGAGGTGGTCTTGGTCGACATTCGTCACGATCGACATCATCGGCTGCAGATGCATGAACGACGCATCGCTTTCATCCGCCTCGGCGACGAGATACTTGCCAGAGCCCAAGCGTGCGTTCGTATCGGCACTAACGAGTCGACCGCCAATGACGAACGTCGGATCGAGGCCGCCTTCGGCAAGCACGCTCGCGACCATGCTCGTCGTCGTGGTCTTGCCATGCGTGCCGGCCACGGCGATCGCATAACGAAAGCGCATCAGCTCGCCGAGCATCTGCGCGCGTTGCACGACGGGAATGCGACGTGCTTGCGCCTCGATCAGCTCCGGGTTGTCGCTGCCGATCGCGCTCGAGACGACGATGACGTCCGCGCCACTGATGTTCGCTGCGGCATGGCCGAGCAGAATTTTCGCGCCCTGTCGCTCCAAACGTTGCGTGACTTCGTTGCGACGCAGGTCCGAGCCTTGCACGTCATAGCCGAGATTGATCAGCACTTCGGCAATGCCACCCATGCCTGCGCCGCCGATTCCGACGAGGTGGATGCATTGGATGCGGCGCATGCGATCGCTCATCGTGCGCCTCCCGCTGCAGCAACGCATGCATCGGCAAGACGCACGTCGGCATCGGTGATGGCAACGGCACGCGCCTTTTCCGCCATCTCCAGCAAACGCGGACGACCGGCATCGATCAAGGCACGCAATTCGCTTGCCAAGCGCACGGGCGTCAAATCTTTTTCCTGAATCAACAAGGCAGCCTCTGCGCGCACGAGAAACTCTGCGTTACGCGTTTGATGATCATCGACCGCTGCGGGGAACGGCACGAAAATGGCGGGCACGCCCGCGGCGGCGACTTCCGAGACCGTCAGCGCGCCGGAGCGACAAATAATGAGATCGGCGCCGCCGTACGCTTCCGCCATGTCGTCGATGAAGGGACGTACATCCGCAACGACTTGATGTTTCTCGTACAGCTCTCGCGCTTGCGCAATGTGACGCTCGCCCGCTTGATGCAATACGAGCGGACGCACACTGATATCGATGTTGGCAATGGCTGCTGGCACGACGATATTCAAGCGCGCGGCGCCTTGGCTGCCGCCGATGATGAGTACGCGGATGCGGCCCTTACGAGCGGAGAAGCGCTGATCGGGCGCAGGCAACTTCGTGATCTCGCGACGCACGGGATTGCCGACTCGCTCGGCGTGCACCGAACGCGGAAAGCTTTCCGGAAAGCCTTCCAGCACGCGCTTCGCGAAGCGCGCCAGCACGCGATTCGTCATTCCGGCGATGGCGTTTTGTTCGTGAATCACGAGCGGACGACGCAACAACCACGCAGCGATGCCGCCCGGACCCGACACGAACCCGCCGGCCCCCAACACGACGACCGGCTTGCGGCGGCGCATGACCTGCACGCTCTGCCACACGGCACGCATGATCCGAAACGGCGCTGCGAGCAACGTGCTGACACTCTTACCGCGCACACCGCTCACATCGATCCACTCGATGGAGATGTTTTGCTGAGGTACGAGCTTCGCTTCCATGCCGCGCTCGGTCCCGAGCCACACCGGCTCGAAACCACGCTCACGCAAGACGCGCGCCGCAGCCAACGCGGGAAACACATGACCACCGGTACCGCCGGCCATGATGAGCACGATGCCTCGTTGGGCGACGGGCGACGGGCCACGGATGACGGCAAGAGATTCGCTCGACGCGTCCGCGATACGCGGCTCCGATTTCTGGCCGTGCCCCGTCCACGCGGGACTCCCGTTGGTCGTAGCCGGTAGCCCGTAGCCCAGATTCTGGCTGTCGCCTGTAGCCTGTAGCCTGTAGCCCTTCATCGCTCTGCCGCCTCGCGCGACCGCGCCACGGCCAGTCGCCCCGTGACGCTCGCTTCGTGATGGATGCGCAGCATCAGGCCGATCCAGCCGAGCGTGACGAGCACACTCGAGCCACCGAATGACATCAGCGGCAGCGTGAGTCCTTTCGTCGGTAACAAACCGAGGTTCACACCGATGTTGATGAACGTTTGCAAGCCGAGCCAAATGCCGAAGCCAGCCGCGCAGAACGCCTGGAAGGGCAAGCCTGCATCGGCGGCATTGCGTGAAATGACGAACGCGCGCCACACGAGCAACATGAACAACGCCAAGGTCACGGTTACGCCGATGAGCCCCAGTTCTTCGGCCAGCACGGCGAAGACGAAATCCGTGTGGGCTTCGGGCAAGTAGAAAAGCTTTTGCACGCTCGCGCCGAGTCCCACGCCGAACAACTCGCCGCGGCCGATGGCGATCAGGGATTGGGTGAGCTGGAAGCCAGAATTGAATGGATCGGCCCAGGGGTCCAAGAATGCCGTCAGGCGCTTCAAGCGATACGCCGAAGTCACGGCGAGCAACGCCAGGCCGCCGCCCGCGAGCAGCACCAGCGCGAAGAAATGCCGCAGCTTCACGCCAGCCAAGAACAGCACGCCCAAGCCGGTCGCCAACATGACTGTCGCCGCGCCGAAATCCGGCTCCAGCAACAGCAAGAATGCGGCAATCATCAGCACACCCAGCGGCTTCAAAAAGCCCTTGAGTTCTTCCTTGAGTTCGCTTTGCCGCCGCACGACATAGCTGGCGAGATAGGTCAGCAATAACACCCGCGCGAGCTCGGAGGGCTGAAAGCTCAAACCAAGCCGCAACCAGCGGCGGCTGCCATTCACTTCGTGCCCCACACCCGGGATCAATACCAGCACGAGCAGCAACATGGCGATGACGAGCAGCGGCAGCGCGAGCCGCTCCCACACATGCGTCGGCACGATCAGCATGAACGCGGCAGCGCCGATGCCCAGTGCGACACCGAGCGCTTGGCGCTCGAGGAAATGAAAGGGTTCGTGCGCGAGTCGATCGGCGACCGAGATCGATGCCGAGGTCATCATCACGAGGCCGAGCAACACGAGCATGCCCACGAGCAGCAGCAACGTCTTGTCGAAGACGAAGTGCTTGGTGCGCGCGTTGGAGCGAGCGAAGGCGAGCGTGGCGGCACTCATGCGCGCAACCCTCGCACGCACGCGGCGAACACATCGCCGCGATGCGCGTAATCACGAAACATGTCCAAGCTCGCGCACGCCGGCGAGAGCAATACGGTCTCACCTTTGCGCGCGATGCGAGCTGCCGCGTCGACCGCGCCTTGCATATCGTGTGCATGCTCGGTCGTACACACGTCCTCAAGTGCGGCGGCAAGCAAGGACGCATCCTGCCCAATCAATACGGCGTGCCGCACCTTGCCGCGAAACGCGTTCGCCAACGGTGAGAAATCCTGCCCCTTGCCCTGCCCGCCTGCGATCAGAACGAGCGAGCCCGGCATTCCGGCGACGGCGGCAAGCGTCGCGCCGACGTTCGTGCCCTTGGAGTCATCGACATAGCGCACGCCGCCAATCTCGGCGACGAACTGCGAGCGATGCGCAAGGCCTGCGAAGTCGCGCAGCGCGGCGACGCAGGGATCCCGCGGCAGGCCGAGCGCTTCGCACATCGCCAGTGCCGCAAGAGCGTTCGCAGCATTGTGAAGGCCTGCGATCTTGAGCTCGGACATCGCGACGAGGCGCTCGCCGCGGCACATGAGCAGCGTGTCGTGCCCGCTCATCTGCGCGTAGTAAGCCGCCTGCGGATCGCGCACCAGACTGAAACCAAGACGCCGCTGCACGCTCGAGGCCATGGCGCGCACCGCTGAATCGTCGAGATTCAGCACTGCGGCCCGGCAGCGATCGAAGATGTGCGCCTTCGAAGCAGCGTACGCATCCACGCTCGCATAGCGATCCAGGTGATCGGGCGTGACATTGAGCACACTGGCGACCTCGGCGCGCAGCGAGTGTGTGGTGTCGAGCTGAAAGCTCGACAGTTCCAATACATATATATGTGGCGCCGGCTGGCTGAGCAGATCGAGCACCGGCGTACCCAAATTCCCAGCTGCGATGGCCGGCTTGCCGGCGGCGTTCGCCATCCGCTCCACCAGCGTCGTCACGGTGCTCTTGCCGTTCGTGCCGGTGATCGCCGCGATGGGCGCCTGCGCTTCACGCACGAACAATTCGATATCGCCAATGACCTCGATACCTTTCGCGGCTGCCGCGCGCAGGAAAGGTTCATCGAGCGAGATGCCCGGTGAGGCAATGACTTGAGCTGCGCCATCGAGCAACGCGGGATCGAAACCGCCGAAACGCGTCTCGATATCGGGCGCGAGTTGCTGGAGTGCTTGCGACTCAGGCGGCGCCGCGCGGCTGTCGGTCACGGCGAACTCGACACCGCGTGAATGCAGATAGCGCGCACACGACAAACCCGTGCGACCGAGACCGGCGACGATCGTGCGTCCGGTTCGCGCAGCATGGACAGTGTGTGGAAGCGACTGCGGTGTCATCAGCGCACCTTGAGCGTCGCCAGGCCGACGAGCACGAGAATCACCGTCAGAATCCAAAAGCGCACGATGACTTTCGGCTCCGCCCAACCCTTGAGTTCAAAGTGGTGGTGAATGGGTGCCATACGGAAGATGCGCTTGCCCGTCAGCTTGAAGGAAGCGACCTGCAACATCACAGAGACCGTCTCCATGACGAACACGCCACCCATCACGAACAACACGATCTCCTGACGGACGATGACGGCGACGACGCCTAGTGCCGCACCGAGCGCGAGAGCACCAATGTCACCCATGAACACTTGGGCCGGATAGGTGTTGAACCAAAGAAAACCGAGTCCGGCACCGACCAGCGTCGAGCAGAACACCAGTATTTCACCGGTGCCCTCGATGAACGGTATGCCGAGATAATTCGAGAAGACCGCATTGCCGGTTGCATAAGCAAAGACTCCCAACGCGCCACCGACGAGCACCGCCGGCATGATTGCCAGTCCGTCCAGTCCGTCCGTGAGATTCACTGCATTGCTCGTTCCAACGAGCACGAAATACGTGAGCACGATGTAGCCAAGACCTAAGGGGACCGCGACCTCCTTGAACAAGGGCACGTGCAGCGCCGTTTCCGCCGGCACCTTGGCCGTCATGTACAGCGCAATCGCAGCACCGAGGGCTGCGACCGATTGCCAGAAATATTTGTAACGCGCGATGAGTCCGCGGCTATTGCCGACGACGAGCTTCAGATAGTCGTCCCAGAAACCGACGAGCCCGAACGCAAGCGTGACGAGCAATGCAATCCACACGAAACGATTCGTGAGATCAGCCCACAGCAAGGTACCCACCGTGATCGCAATCAGAATCAGCGCGCCGCCCATCGTCGGCGTACCCGCCTTGGGCAGATGCGTCTGCGGCCCGTCGTCACGCACGCGCTGACCGATCTGATACTTGGCGAACGCCGCGATCATCTTCGGCCCGATCAACAACGAGATCAGCAACGCCGTCAGCGCCGCGAGAATCGCGCGGAACGTCAGATAGTTGAACAGGCGGAAGAACGACGCCCATTCGGTGAGGAGGTTGGAGAGGTAGAGGAGCATGCTAACGCTGTTGACGGTTGACGGTTGACGGTTGACGGCAGGAAGGCGCGTGCGCGCCTGCCCCATCATCTTGCGAGTTCATGGCCTGTTCGCACCGACCCGCTGCGTTCTGGCTGTCAACCGTCAACCGCCAACCGCCCACTGTCGTTTCAGTGTCCATCGCCACTCTCCTTCGCCTCCGCCGCCAACGCTTGCGCCACCCGCTCCAACCGATTCGAGCGTGATCCTTTGATCAGTACTGCAATATCGGGCGCGAGTGCGCTGCGCGCTTCGGCGATCAGTGCGTCCATATCGGAGAACCAGCGTGCGCCAGCGCCGAAGGCTTCGACGGCGAAATGCGCGGCCTCACCAATCGCGAATAATCGATCGACGCCGGCTTGCTTCGCGTAGCGACCGACTTCGGCATGCAATTCATGGGCGCTCGGTCCGAGCTCCAGCATGTCGCCGAGAATCAGCCAGCGCGCACCGCTGAAGCTTTGGAACGCATCGAGGCCCGCTTTCAGCGAACTGGGGTTTGCGTTGTAGGAATCGTCGACGAGGAATGCGCCATTCAGCGCGGGCTTCAATTCCAATCGCCCGGCGACCGCGCGCACTTGCGCCAGGCCCGCAACGAGATCATCGAGCGTCGCACCGGCGGCAGCAGCGACGGCGGCGGCGCCCAAGGCGTTGCGCAGGTTGTGCAGGCCGCCGAGTCCGAGCGAGGCGGACTTCGTGCCAAGCGGCGTGACGAGATCGAATTCGATCTTGAAGCCGCTCGCATCGCCGCTGGCATTCACCTTGTGCGCCATGAAATCGGCGGGCTGTTCGAAACCGAACGTCAGCACTTCATCGGCGCCGCGATTGTCGCGCCACTGCGGCGCATATTTGTCGTCGGCGTTGATGACGGCTGTGCCCTTCGCGGGCAACGCTCGCAACAACTCGCCTTTGCCACTCGCGACGCCATCCAGACTGCCGAAGCCGTCCAGATGGGCAGCGCCCGCGTTCGTCACGATGCCGATCGTTGGTTCGGCAATGCTCGATAGGTGCGCGATTTCGCCGCGATGGTTCGCGCCCATCTCGATCACAGCGTAACGATGGCTTGCGTTCATTTCGAGCAAGGTCACCGGCACGCCAATGTGGTTGTTCAAATTGCCACGCGTCACCAGACACGGACCCAGTCGCGACAAGATCGCGCCGATGATTTCCTTCGTCGTCGTCTTGCCATTGCTGCCGGTGACGCCGATCACGGGGATCGCAAACTGCCGCCGCCACTCGCGCGCGAAGTTCGAAAGCGCTGCCAGTGGATCGGCCACGACGATTTGTGGAATCGCTGCGGGGAGTGTTCTTGCGACCAACGCTGCCGCGGCGCCACGTTCCAAAGCGGCGCTGACGAAGTCATGGCCATCGAAGTTCGGACCGGTGAGCGCAACGAACAATGCGCCCGCCTGCAAGGTCCGCGTATCGGTCGAGACGCTCGTAAAGCGGCCGTCAGCGCCGACGAGTTCACCGCCACCGATACGCGCCAATTGCGAGAAGCTCATTTCGATCATGCGCGCCCCCGCAGTACAGCGTTGACGACGTCGCGATCGCTGAAATAGCGCTTCACCAAGCCTGTGATCTGATAATTCTCGTGGCCTTTGCCGGCGATCAGCACGGCGTCTTGCGCGCCTGCTTCGCGAATGGCGCGCTCGATGGCAATCGCGCGATCGCGTTCGATCGAGACATGCTCCGCCGATTTCATGCCATTCAAGATGTCCGCAACGATGGCATCGCCGTCTTCGGTGCGTGGATTGTCGTCCGTCACGATGACGCGATCGGCGAGACGCTCCGAGATGGCGCCCATCAGCGGACGCTTCGTCGTGTCGCGATCGCCGCCGCAACCGAACACACAGATGAGTTTCCCGTTGCAATGCGCCCGCATGGCAACGAGCGCTTTTTCCAATGCATCGGGCGTATGCGCATAGTCGACGACCGCGAGCGGCATACCCGCTGCGCTGAACGTCTCCATGCGGCCGGGCGGTGGCGTGCACTGCGTCAGTGCGTCGATGGCCTGCTGCATCGGCACGTCATATCCCAGCAGCACCGCGAGCGCACCGAGCAGGTTGTCGACATTGAACGCGCCGAGGAAACGCGAACTCAACACACCCGCGCCCCACGCACCATTCACACGAATCTGTAATCCGCTCGGCGTCGCGATCACGCGCTCGGCAAACAGCGGATGCATGCGCGGACCCGAGATCGCTGGACGCGCCTGCGAACTTACGGCCGTCACGAGCGCATCGTGATGGCGCTCGAAAGCAAGCGTGTGACCGAACGCATCATCGACATTGATGACGGCGTGCTGCAGACCCGGCCAATCGAATAGACGCGCCTTCGCCAAGCCGTAGGCGTCGAACGTGCCGTGATAGTCGAGATGATCGTGCGTGAGGTTAGTGAACAACGCAGTATGAAAGCGCACGCCGCCCACGCGCTGCTGGTCGAGCGCATGCGATGACACTTCCATCGCGAGATGCGCACAATCTTCCGCGCGCAACTCCGCCAGCTGACGATGCACGGTCACGACATCCGGTGTCGTGTGCGTTCCCGGTCGGATCGAGTCGATGAATCCATGACCCAGCGTGCCTGCGTATGCGGCTTTGCGGCCGAGATTGGCGAACGCTTGCGCAATGACATAGGCGCTCGTCGTCTTGCCATTGGTGCCGGTGACGGCGGCGACAGAGATAAATTGGGAGGGCGCATCAAAAAACCGGTCGGCAATTTTGCCTAACAAGGCCGTGAGCTGCGGCACCGCAATCGTGGTGACGTGCGGCGGAAAATTTGGTGCAGCCATACCAGGCGCTGGCTCCCACAACACCGCGCGTGCACCAGCTGCAATTGCAGTCGGTGCGAACTCCAAGCCGTGCGTACGCGTGCCGGGCAGGGCGAAGAATGCGCCGCCCGCACGAATGTGTCGGCTGTCGAGACTCAGATCGCTCACTTCGACATCGGCGACTGCAACCGACGTCAAGCCTGCAAGCAAAGCTCGCAAGCTTTTCTTCGGTGCGCTGTCAGCATCTGTCACAGCAGTGAGCCTCGATGTGTTGAGTTCGCTCATCGTTTGCGAATGTGTCCAGGCAAACGATCGACGAGAATCGTGTTCGGTAAATAGTCGACACCATCGGGCGGTACGCCGATGAGCCGCATCGCACCGGCCATCACGTTCGCAAACACCGGCGCCGCGACTTCGCCTGCGTAATACACCTCACCACCGGGTTCATCGACGACGACGATGGCTGCGAGGCGTGGGTTGCTTGCCGGCACGACACCACCAAACGTCACGATGTATTTGCGCGAGCCTTGGGTGCCATAGCCACCTGCGGTCGCTTTCCACGCCGTACCGGTCTTGCCGGCGACCCGGTAGCCGGTGAGTGCTGCGCGCTTGCCCGTGCCTTCCTGCGATGACACGACGCTTTCCATCATGGCGAGCAATTCTTGGGCGACCGCCTCTTCCAACACGCGCTCGCCGGGCACCGGCTCATCGACGCGACGCATCGTGACGGGACGCTTGATGCCGCCCGAACCCAACGTCGCGTAGGCCTGCGCAAGCTGCAAAGACGTGACTGATAAACCGTAGCCGTACGAAATCGTCGCCTGTCCGATGCGCTTCCAATACGACGAGTCGTTCAGCAATCCCGCCGATTCGCCCGGAAAACCGCTGCCGGTTACTTGACCGAAACCGAAACCCGTCAAGGTATGACGCATGGCTTCAGGCGACAGCGATAACGCCATCTTCGTCATGCCGACGTTGCTCGACTTGGCGAGGATCGTGGTCAGCGAGACGGGACCGTGATTGCGCGTATCAGCGATGCGATGCGCACCGATCTGCGCAAACCCGGGCGAGGTATCGATGATCGTGTCGGCGTGATAACGCCCCGAGGCAAGCGCAGCGGCGGCGACGAATGGCTTGATGCTCGAACCGGGCTCGAAGATGTCCGTAGCGGCGCGATTGCGATAGCGCGATGGCGCGACTTGTTCGCGATCATTCGGGTTGTACGAGGGCTGGTTCACCATCGCGAGAATCTCGCCGGTCTCGATGTCGAGCACGACGACCGAACCCGCTTTCGCGCGATGCTCCTGCACCGCCGCCTTCAGTTCGCGATAGGCGAGGTACTGAATGCGCAGGTCGATGCTCGTGACGAGATTTTCGCCAGGGCGCGGCGCACGGATGCTCTCGACGTCTTGGACGACGCGACCGTAGCGATCTTGAATGATGCGTTTCTTGCCGACTTCTGCGCCCAGCCAGCGGTCGAACGCGAGTTCGAGACCTTCCTGACCGATGTCCTCGTACTTTTTCGTGAAGCCGAGCAAATGGCCGGTCACTTCGCCCGCGGGATAAAAGCGTGTGTACTCGCGTTGCAGATACACGCCGGGCACTTTCAATGCGGCTACTTGCGCTGCATCGCTCGGACGCATGTGACGCACCAGATACAGGAACTCGCGCTCGAGATTGCTGGTGAGCACCTGCTTGAGCCAGGTCTCTTCGCGATTCAAAGCCTCAGCGAGCGGGCGCAGCTGATCGCTCGCCTTCAACACTTCGCGCGGCACGGCCCACACGGTATCCAC
>CAZIXV010000058.1:8707-15749 GCA_964543105.1 uncultured Steroidobacteraceae bacterium | reverse complement strand
CGGTATCCGGATCTTGTCTGGATTGCGAGTGGCTGCTTTGCAGACAATCCTTTGCCCGAACCTAGCATCACGTCTTCTCTTTCCCTGAAATGGGAGTGGGTTGCTATTCCGAGTACATGGCGCGTGTGGCAGGAATGAGGTGCACACGTGAAGATCCGTTCAACCTGATCGCCGCGAAGACGCGGTTCCAGGTTAACCGTACGTTATGCACTTGAGAGCTAACATGCACCCAGAGATTCTGAAGTACAACGAAAAGCAGGAACCCGTCGACAAGGACATATGCGATGTCCTAGCGGGAGAGATCGACCGTGGTCTACCTGGGGCCGAAAGCAAGATTTGGCACGCGCATCCGGTCTGGTTCCTGGATGGCAATCCGATAGTTGGGTACAGCAGGCAGAAGGCCGGGATTCGACTGATGTTTTGGAGCGGGGCGGATTTCGAAGAAGCGGGGCTAAACGCAGTAGGCAAGAAGTTCAAGGATGCTTCAGTCTTTTACACAGAGGCGTCGGAGATCAACAAAGTCGCGCTGCGTCGGTGGCTGAAGAAGGCCAAAGAGATTCAATGGGACTATAAGAATATTGTCCGAAGAAAGGGCAAGTTGGAGAGGCTGAAATAGAGTAACGGAATGCAGATCATCGGTTCAGATGACGGCACAACAAGCCCATGCACGCGGCATACTTTCCTCTGCGCCATCGATCTTTATTGACAATCCACATTGGGTTGTCGACAAGATCTACTTTGTGATGAGTAAGATCATTGCAGTGCTCGAATAACAACCGCGTGGAGTACGCGCACATTGCGCGCCCGACTCGCAACGGCGAAGAGTCGTTGCTCGCGGCTCACGCGGAACGTTCGGTATGAAAATGAGAAGACGGGATCTCGATGCAGTTTGGGCTCGCAGCTTTGGCAATGCCGAGCCGGTTGCGCACTTGCTTCGAGACCGTTTCCACGAACGCTGGGTGAGGCTTCATTCGCTACCGGAATCGAAGCGCTACCCGCAGACAGAACAAGAAATGACGACCGTTCTCACCAGGCACAACGCAGTCGTTAGCCGACTTGCGCGCACCGACGAGAGTCTGACGTTGCTGAGCACAGGGTATTCAGACAGCGCGTCGCCTACATGCAGCGAGCTTGTTGCGCGCGGAGTTCGTGTAGAGGAGACGCTTTGGCGCTCAGTGCCAATGCATTAGATCGAAGAGGAGCGGGAGGGCCCGACCTATTGGCATGTTTTCAGCACGCCAGTTGCATGGTTCGACGGCGCTCTCGATGCCGTGTTCCGAATGGTCGCGGAGGACACCGTCGCAAACGTTATGGTGCTGCCTGCGCACGGCTGGTTGTATCACCCATACGACGGTGGCGCCGATGTGATATTGCCTTCGTCAAATGACAAAGATCGCCTGGCGACGGAGTTTTCAGCATGGCTCTCATCGCATCCGCTCGGTCTCTAGGCACCGAAAATCCGACCGCGCGAAAACGCGGCTTCCGGGCTAACGATCCGTTGCGGCTTATGAAGAACACATTGCTGTCGATCTTCTGCGTGCTTTTCGTCCTTGTGAACGGGGAATCG
Source organism: uncultured Steroidobacteraceae bacterium (assembly GCA_964543105.1). GTDB lineage: Bacteria > Pseudomonadota > Gammaproteobacteria > Steroidobacterales > Steroidobacteraceae > Steroidobacter. Next base: position 14,182 of record CAZIXV010000058.1, on the reverse strand, counting down.
GTTGCATGCTCTTGCGTCAAAGTCGAGATTAGCGAGGTGCTCGAGCAATCGGAGAACATCGTCGTTGCGCGCGTAACTGACACAGTACAGTCACCTGCATCCGGCGATGCCAGCGGCAGATACATTATTGAACGAGCTTCCTTCGTCGTTATCGAGACAATCAAAGGCGACAAGAGAATCGGAGACACGATCGAAGCGCGGTCGGAGATCGGCCCTGGCCAGTGCGGAATCAGCGCACGCAACACCCGATGTGGCTTGAGCAAGCGCAAACGCAGTCTCTGTCGTCGATTTCGCCAGAGCCGTTTCCTGTCTCAGACACATGGCTTATCTTCGGGCGTGGCAAAGAGCCGTATGAGTTATCTCTCTGTTCTCGGTCATCGCCTCTAAACGTTCGTGGTTCGGAAGACCTCGAGCTCTTGCGCAAACTTCTAGAGCAAGCCGTGGCAAACGATATGAACCTTAACGAGCGCATCAAATTCGCGCACTACGTGCGCCCGACTCGCACAAGCGATTCGCTTTCGCGCGCGGCTCATCGCTGACGAGTAGGTCGCATGAGCAACCTCGCGCGCGAAACCGTCCCTCCGACAGGCAGCCGAGTTGCGCCCCGACTTGAAGGCGCACATTTCTACGATGCGTGGTGCATTGAATCGTCTGCCACGGATCGTTCTGCGCTCGATCACTTTCTTGATGCGGTGAGGCGCACCCCACGCTGGGTTGACACCTGCATGTCGTTGCGCAACCGAGCCGTGGCGCTATGCGGGCTGAAGAACCTGGGTGATCTCTCCGCAGTGGCCAACAAGCCGGCCTCTAGCTATCAGTCGGGCGAGCGGGTGGGCATCTTCACCTTGTTCGAGAACTCGTTCGACGAAGTGCTTCTCGGGGACAAGGATAAACATCTGAATGTCCTCCTCAGCGTACATCGGCAGCCGGTTCCTCGTGCTGCCTGCGTCATCGTCACGATGACAACTGTTGTGCATGTCAAAAACATCCTCGGCCGGATCTACATGCTTCCTGTGAAGCCGATGCACCGGCTTATCGTGCCTGCAGTCCTCAATGCAATCGGAGCACACAATGCGGCCTAGCCATTCCATCGAGAGGACGCCCGACCGGCTGCGCCGATCAGTCACCCGTCATGTCAACGTTATGCAACCGAGGAGTAGAGCTGTGGAACCTAGCCGCGTTTTAGATATGCGAACGTTTGTCCCGGCGAAGAACTACGCACTCTCGAAGCAGTTCTATGTCGACCTCGGATTCACGATTAACTGATGAATGGCATCGGGCTTGAAGCAAATGAAGATTGTTAGCTCGTTTCCAGCATCACCGTTGGGGGCGCTGCTAGCGATTACGATCATTCTCACGTGGTTCGTGGCTGCGTTCGCACTCGACCAGCCGCTCTTCGCGTCGCAGAAATCAAGAATGCTGACGACATTGGGCGCGGCGAACGGCGAGTTACTCAGCAGCGGAGAGTGGTGGCGAATTGCAACCTCTCAGTTCCTGCACGTGCACTTCCTGCACATGCTCTTCAATGCAGGCTGCATTGCAGTAGTTGGTGCGTTTGTAGAGCAGCGGCACGGGTGGTGGAAAGTTGCCCTGGTGTATTTCTGCGGCGGTTCGATCGGCCAAATCGCGAGTGTTGTTGCTTACCCAGAACTCGTGAGCTCAGGTGCGTCGCAAGCGCTTATGGCGCTCTGCGGCGCGTCCCTCGTGATGGTCGCTGAGCGCCGACCCAGACTGTTCGTACTCGCAATCGTCGCGATACAGGTCGCACTCGACATTTATGTCGCACAAAAGATCAAGGCGGGTCACAGCTTCGGCTTTCTCGCCGGTCTACTTATTGGCTCAGCACTGATGTTCTTGTTTCGCCCATCAGTCAGGGCTAGTAAAGCGATGGAGTCCGCTCCCGTTGCTCGACCGACTCGTGAAGAGCGATGCTCGTTGCTCGCAGCTCATCGCCGACGTTCGGCATCAGAGAAGGAATGAAAGACATGGAGCCAAGAGTGTCGTCGCTCGGCCAGATCGCCATTACGGTCAGTGATGTGGGGAAGGCCGTTGGCTTCTACCGAGACGTTCTGGGGCTGCAATTCCTGTTCGATGCCGGTCCCCAGCTCGCATTTCTGCAAGCGGGCGATGTCAGAATCATGCTCAGCACGCCGCAAGGCTCAGGTCAGGTGGGTGCAAACTCAATTCTGTATTTCCGCACGACGAACATCGAGACAACTCACTCGGCAATCATTGAACTCGGTGCCATCAACGAGCGTGCTCCGCAGTTGGCTGCAAAGATGCCGGACCATGAGCTTTGGTTATCGTTCGTGCGTGATCCTGATGGAAATCTGGTGGGCCTAATGGAAGAGAAGAGATAGATGCTGAAGAGCCGAACACATTGCTGCACACAACGTGTGAACATGCATGCGCGTGAGCAGTGCGTTCGGTTAAGGAGATATGGATTCCAACTTGAGCGCTCTACAAAACCAAGCTGAGAGCCCGACGTGGTGAAGGATAAATCAGCGTCGGCGGCGTACTCTGCCGCGATCGGTGGCGGAATGATCTTGTGGCTTGCGACGGCTGGAATCAGCGGCAAGACGGAAGCTTGGGACTCGTCATTGTACTGGGTCGCGGCCTATCCACTGAGTATCGTTCTTGCGGGCTTTCTTGGTTATCGAACTCCCCAAAAGCCTTGGCGGTGGGGTCTGGCTGTGATGCTTTCGCAAGCACTCGTGCTGGTGGCGAGTAGCTCCGATTTCGGTCTTCTGCCCTTGGGCTTGTTTCTATTCTCAGTACTCGCCCTGCCAGCGGTCGGCTTGGCTCAACTCATGGCGAAGATCCGATTGAGCAGAGGGGCATCAGGATGTCAGCTGTAAAATTGTCTGGCCAATCTGTCCCCTCGAAACTCCGTGCAGCCACTTCAGGGATAAGAGTAAGACTCAGCATTTGATGCACCCATCATTCAGGATTGCGGCGCACATCCCGTCCTACGCACTTGCGCAATGCCTATGCTGCGTCTCAATTCATAAGCGTTTGGGCGTGCAATGTTTCGACGGCTTGTCATTCTGATTGGCGCTGCTGTGTGGATGTTCAGCGGGGCGTTGCGCGCCGACGATTCCCCGGCGATACAAGATACTTCGCAAGAAATGGCGCAGACCGATCCCGCGCTGTGGGGCGTCTATAGCGAACTCGTCGGCACATCACGTCAAGCAGGCGAACGTGGCTATCGAGTCACGTGGCGTTGGGGTCGCCCAGGCGAAGAGATGCTCGAACAATGGTCCGTGCCGACCACCGGCGAGACCAAGTACACCCACAAAATCACGCTCGGTGCGCAAGCCGGCCAGCTCGTGTTCGTCGCGACGGGCATGCTCGGCGGAACGTGGGACGGCACCGTCCAAGCCGATGGCGGCGTGCTGTACATCGGTCGAGGCCGCAAAGGTTCGAGTCATCACGTGGGCCTCGCGGCGGACGGCTACTACGAACAACGCCGCGCCACCGTCAAAGACGGCCAGATCGTCTCGCTCGCAAAGGCAGATGAATATACGCGCTTCGCGCTCGTCGATGGTCAAGCGCCGGCGCTCACTGCATCGACGCCGAATCGTTCCGCCCAACGCATCGTTCCATCCGTCGCGGATGCACCCATCGACCCGCACGCTGATCCTGCCATCTGGGGTCATTACGCACACATCGTCGGTCGCGAATGGCGTGGTTATTACGATATCTCGGTGCGCTGGTCCACACCGGGCAAAGAGATCGTCGAAGAATGGAAGTACGGTCCGATGACCCCTCTCTCCGCAGGGAAGACGCTGCGCACGATCGTGATTCGACCAGGTAACAAGCCCGGACGACTACGCGCGAATATTTCTGGCAGCCGCCTGGAAGGCACCTATGACGGAAAGGTCGGCAAAGCGGGGCAAGTGTCCCTCGGCCCTCATTACTTCAAGCTGCTCGATGCGAACACGATCGAGTATGGCGGCAGCTCATTCGGCAGCTATTACGAGCAAAGAGTATTTGCTGCATCCTCGAACGCGGGTGCCGCACCGCCGCAGCGCGACACATGGGGCGCGTATATCGATCTCGCCGGCCAATCTTTCCAGAGCAACGAACATTCCATGCGGCTGCTGATGAGTTTCGACTGGCTGATCCCCGGTGAAGTCTTTTACGTGCTGCAGCACTTTCTCGATGACGACATGGTGTACGGGGAACTCATCCATGTGTCGCCTGAGGATGGCGGTTTGACCGCTCGTTCTTCGCCTCCTTGGAATGTCCATGCCCGCGGTGAAATCGACGCGAATGGCAAGATCAGTTTCGTCACGAAGCGAACGCTCGGCATGCGAGGTCGCAGCACATTCGAACGTCTCGGCACAGGGCAGCTCGAACACCACGCCGATCACACGTTGAGTTCGGCACGAACCTGGTTGCTCTCTCCGGTGGCGAACGAGCAGGTGGCACAAGTGCGAATAGCGGCCCGGCGCGACAAGCAACAGCGCGACCGTGCCGAAGCGGTTGCGAAAGCGGAACGCTCGCAACGTCGCGCCGAATTCTTCGGCGACGTGCTCAGCGCTGCAGAAACATTCAGCCAGGAGTTGTCGGTCGCTCAGGCCAGCGGCGGCAGCGCCGATGCGCAGCTTGGCGCGGCGACAGGCCGCACGCTCGATAACTTACGTGCGCAACAACAAAGCAGCGCCCTTGCTCAACAATACCGCGACGACGTGAGCGCGGCGGGCTCAACATCGTCCGCCTCGCACTCCCCAAGCGCGGGCTCCGCCGCTTTCGTCGATGGCACCTATGCCATGCAAGACGGCAGCTATTCGCTCGAAGCTCGTCGCGATGGCGCCGATCTGGTCGTGACGGAGCCGAACAAGGTGTCGCGCTATCGGCCGCACTCGGACGGCGTATGGCATTTCTATAACCCGAACGTCGATATCCTTTACGGAATGCGTGTCGTCGACGGCCGCACGCTCGAAGCTTTCAAACCGAATCAACTCAGCGTTGCACCGACGTCGCTGTATCGTGTGGGCGGCGCCGCCGCGGTCGAAATAAAGACCGTCAATGCAAACACCAACGCAGTCGCGAATCGCTACAAGCAGAAAGCGAATGACGATCCGGACAATGTGCAAGTCTGGAGCGCCTGCGCCCTCGCCGCGCACAAACGCGCCACCTCGCCCGGCCCCGTCGCCGATCTCTACGGCATGCAAATGGCGCAGGTGCTGAAAGAAATGATGACAGACCCCAGCGCGACACCCTGCAGCGACGCGATTCCGGCGGAATTGTGGTAGGAGGACTTCCAGGCGGCGGACTTCCAGGACATATATGGACGCCTCCCCACCGTCAAGTGAAGCGACGAACGAGAAGCGGAGCTCGGACATATCCCGCGGGAAAACACCCACGCGTGCTCGGTCGCGACGCGACGACGGCACATGTCCTGGTCGGGTTCAATGCAGGGGAACGCTCCCATGAAGGAGATGGGTGGGTGTCCTCGATGTGGTCCTC
>CAZIXV010000058.1:0-8607 GCA_964543105.1 uncultured Steroidobacteraceae bacterium | reverse complement strand
CTCCCATGAAGGAGATGGGTGGGTGTCCTCGATGTGGTCCTCGATATGGATATCGGCTACTGCTGGTTCGTTCGCCGGAGTCTCACCGAGCAACCTGCGGTTATCGGTGGTTCAATGCATCATGCATCCGCACCGAATCCCACCTGTGAAAGGAAATGGTATGCCAGCTGAGTTCTATCGAGGAGTCGTTCATTCGTATGCCGGAATAGCGTAGAGGAACCCAAATGATTCGAGCTCTTTCACGAGCTGTGCAGCTCGCCGCCCTCGCATCCTTCTGCGCGCACGCACACGCGGACGTTTGGAACTGTCACAACGACATCGAGGTGCAGTGTGCGAGTGGTGCATGTAGCTCAGAGGCGGAGCAGAGCAGCTTCACGCCCATGTCGCTCGCATTCAGTTCGACGGGAAGTTTTTCGTTGTGCGCATACTCCGGCTGCTGGGAGGGCGACGGCGCGGTAGTTTCGAATGTACCGTTCCTCGTGATCACACTAGCGAAGGCGCAATGGTCCGATCCGAGTGCGAATGGCGAGCGCGATGCGGACGTGATGATTGCCTTTGATCGGCAGGACGGGATCGCGCTGATCAAGGCAGGCGGATTCGCAACGCCGCTTCATTGCGAAGCGCAGGAGGCGCAGCGGCGTTTGGTGCCGATTGGCTAATCGCCGGATGTCCAAGGTTGCGCGATCACTGGATCGCAACCGCTAATCTGCGAAGTGCTGGATGCAATAACGACGGGTTCGATCGTCGCGAGGGAACCAGCTCATGATTCCGATGTCTTGCACGCCGGCGCCGCCCGTGGACCAGAATGTGGTGAAGGTGGCGAAGAATTGGAGATCTCGTTGATCGAGTCGAATATCGAGTCTGAGCACGGGGCTGCTTTGAGGCGTCACGCGCGTGCGCCAGTCGCTCGGAATCCCCGGATACGATTCCAGCTTCGCGAGCAGAGCGTTGAACTGAGGGCGACCGCGCAATACCTCGCTGTACACCCTCTGCAAAGCAAAGCAGACCGTTTCCTCCCAGTTCGTGTTGCAACGACGCAGCCCGCGTGGTCGAAAAAACATGTCGTGAGCCGGCATCTCGCCGTGCTCGTCCCGAATCGCTCGGAGAAACCGCCTATAGCTGAGGTTCTTGAGTAATACCGACCAGCCCACATCGACGACAGCCGCAGGATACGGTTCATGTTGGCGCAGCACGAACTCGAGAGACTGGCGCACATCGTCCATGCGCGGATCCGCGAGATCCAACAGCGGATGGGAGTGCTCGAATCCTGCAGCCGCCAGAAATCCAGTGAGTTCTCGATCAGTTATTCCGAGGGCTGACGCGAGTCGAATCGCAGTTTCTCGACTTGGCTTTGCACGTCCTGTTTCCAGAAAGCAGATGTGACGTGCCGAATAACCGGTTTGAGCAGAAAGCTCGAGCTGACTCAGCGATTTTTTCTTGCGCCAAATTCTAAGAACGCTGCCGAATCGCGACTGACGCGGTTTGCCCGTGACGGATCGTCCCACTCGAAGTGCTCCAGGCGCGCGGTTGTTCGCGCGGCATTGAATCCGACCGACCCGGCGCGCGCAAGCACGCGCCGCTGATGGCCGCGCTCCGGCGCCAACAAAATGCCTCGGTTGTTGTGGGTCGTGCGCGACTACCCGATCGATCCGTGAACTGCGTCCCGCGCTTCGCAATGGACAGTGAAACTTATCTCCGAGGTAATTGCCGCGCGTACGCCCATGCCTGGAGAATCGCACCGCGCGTATGGATTCGAACTGCACTCGCGCAAAGCTCCGAGTGGCCTGTAGTCACTGAATCGGTACTGTAATTCCGTTCGCCTTGAGCTTGTCGCAGGGCCGCGGATTGACGCGTGCTTCGACAAGCTCAGCACGAACGCAGTAGACAAACAGTTCTTACGGCACTAGCTCGCACACAAAAATCTACTCGGGAGGAACACGGATATGCCAGAAGCTTGGGGACAGGTCGTCATGCGATTCGATCACTCATTGGATGACGTTCTTGCTGTCTCGTCGGATGCTTTGTCGTGGGAGGACACGATGGATCTGTGTCGCCGGGCGGGCGTTTCTCCCCGCGAGCACGATGCGTTCTCCAGCCAAGTGGACGAAGGCTCAGAATTTTATTTCGAGGGCGAGCCCACCCGGATCGCAGATCGTTATTGGCTCGTGAACTCGTTTGGAGATGAGTGGATGTACCTGCTGCAGGCCTTGATGCTCTCGCAAAGCAAGCTCGAACTGTACGGCCGCATCCAGCACGAACATGGTGTCATCGAGTACTACGCTCTGTGCGGTAACGGTCAGCGCTATTTCGGAACCATCGATGCGGAATGCAGTGCCTGTTCGGAGGATGCCGAAGACATCGTCATCGAAAAGTGGCTTGCCGCAACGCCTCCGCAAGTGAAGGAGCAATTGCCCGACCTGTTCGCGATCGAAGCGGCAATCTCGGACGAATCCCCGGAGGAGATCCGCTCGAGTGAACCATGGATGCCGATCGAGAACGAAGACTTCGTGCGGCGCAGCGATGGTGGTGCGCTACTCATCAACGAGTCGCTCCTCTCCGACAACCAGAGTTACTGCTTCGACCACTTACGTCGCGCTAAAGAACTCGGCGCGGTGCTGATCGACCCACATATCAAGGGTTCGTCGCGCGTGCCGTTCTGTACGCTTCATTACGTGATCGACAATCTCGAGATCGAATCCGAGCGCAAGACTCAGATAGTGAGCGATCTATTGACACTGTTCGAATTCGATATCGACAGTATTTGCAGAGGTTACGGTGATCGATGGGGAACCGCGCTGTTCTTGGCTGCGGGCGAAGGGCTCACGAAAGTTGTCGACCTGCTACTTGCGCGTGGCGCTGACCCCACCAAGACGGAAGGTAACTACGCGCAGCAGTCGCCGCTGCAGAGCGTGAAGACGTCAATCGTGGCGAATCAATTCGAGGAGCCGATGGAAGAGGAAGGGGAATATCTCGATTTCCAAGCGGTGTACGCCCGGCTCCAGACGCTCGTCGGTACGAGCGCAGAGCAGCCGCGAGCTGTCGTTGCCGACGGCGCGGCGCCCGAACTGCGTTCGCGACATTACGGCGGCAGGATCCGATGCCCGAAATGCAATTGGGCCGCAACGGGAAAGCCTGACTGGCAATGCTCATGCGGCCACGAATGGGACACGTTTCAAACCCGGGCCAAATGCCCCGCGTGCGAAAAGCAATGGAAGAACACGGATTGCCCGAAATGCTTCGAAACCTCGCGCCATATCGCATGGTATCGAGAGGCGTGACGCCTATAGGACCGAAGGCTCCATTTGGCATAGTCGAAGCTATTGTCGCAATGCGGACTTCGCCTCTGAGGTATTCGGATTGCCGCGCTCTGCGGCCGTGTGATCGTCAAGCGAAAGTTTGACCCTCATCGAGCAACTTTCGCCCGCGTTGCTTACTTATGAACTGCAGGCCGTTGGCGCACCCGCCGCGCTACGGCTGACAGACATCCGTCATGTTGCAGTGGAACCATGAGCAATTCAGCGCGCGAATCCGCGCCTACGTCTGAGACGCCAGAGCGTTGGAACGCGCACATTCTCGGCGCGGTGTTCTATTCGTCCGCGCTGATCGTGTTGGTGCTCGTGATGCTGTCGTTCGTTGCGCCCGGCTTCGCCGAGCGCGTTTTCGTCAGCGCGAAAACCTGGGTCGCGGACGAGGCGGGCTGGTTTACCGTGCTTGCGGTCGCCGTCTTTCTGATCTTCATCGTCGGCGTCGCGGTGAGTGGCTTCGGCAAGCTCAAACTCGGTCCGGACCACAGCCGACCCGACTACAGTTACGCGACGTGGTTCGCGATGCTGTTCGCGGCTGGCATGGGGATTGGTCTCATGTTCTTTGGCGTCGCCGAGCCGATCATGCACTACGCCGATCCGCCGCTCGGAGATGCGCAGAGCGTCGCGGCCGCGCGGCAAGCGATGCGCATCACCTTCTTTCACTGGGGCGTGCATGCGTGGGCGATCTACGGCGTTGTCGCGCTATCACTCGCATATTTTGCGTATCGCCATCGGTTGCCACTGCGCATCCGTTCGTCGCTGTACCCGATTATCGGCGAGCGCATTTACGGTCCCATCGGACATGCCGTCGACGCGTTCGCTGTGCTCGGCACGATTTTCGGCTTGGCGACTTCGCTCGGTTTCGGCGTCATTCAAATCAACGCCGGCCTGAACTATCTGTTCAATGTGCCCACCGGCACCACGACTCAAGTGATTCTGATCAGTGTGATCACGCTGATGGCGACGGCCTCAGTCATCAGCGGCCTCGATAGGGGCGTTCGGCGCCTGTCCGAGCTCAGCATGGTCATGGCGGTGATGCTGATGACCTTCGTGCTGCTGACGGGGCCGACCGTGCATCTGTTGCAAGCTTTCGTCCAGAACACCGGCATGTACATCTCGAACGTGTTCTCGATGACGTTCAACCTCTATGCATATGAGCCGCGAGGCACCTGGCTGGGCGGCTGGACGTTGTTCTACTGGGGTTGGTGGATTGCATGGTCGCCGTTCGTCGGCATGTTCATCGCGCGCATTTCGCGAGGCCGCACGGTTCGTGAATTCGTGGCTGGCGTGTTGTTGGCGCCGCTCGGGTTCACGTTTCTGTGGATGACCATCTACGGTAATACCGCCCTGCATATGGTGATGGTCGATGGGGTCGGAACGTTGGTCGATGCGGTAGCAGCGGACCCGTCCGTCGCATTGTTCCAGTTCCTCGAGAATCTGCCGATTGCAAGCGTGACCTCCGGACTCGCGACGGTGCTGGTGGTGATCTATTTTGTCACCTCTGCAGATTCCGGCTCGCTCGTGATCGACATGCTGACGAGTAGAGGTGAGGAACAATCCCCCGTGTGGCAGCGCATCTTCTGGGCGTTGCTCGTCGGCGTCGTCGCCATTGCGCTGTTGATAGCCGGTGGTCTCGGTGCGCTGCAGGCAGCCACGCTCGCTAGCGCATTGCCGTTCACGCTCGTCATGGTCCTCATGTGCTGGGGCATGTTGCGCGCGATGCATCTTGATTTGGTCAGGCGCTCCAGCATGCGCGAAGCGCGCATTGCGCCAGTCGGCATCGGGCACGGTGGCGATTGGAAAGCGCGGCTACGCGCGGTGGCTCATCAGCCGTCACAGACTGAGGTACTCGCGTTCCTATCCGCGCAGGTCAGGCCCGCGTTGGAGGACGTAGCGGAGGAGTTGCGCCAACACAATCTCGACGTTCGGGTCGGCGGTGGTGATGATGGTCGCGTGTTTCTGGAAGTGGGCCACGGCGCGGAGATGGATTTCTTCTATTCGGTTCGTCCGGTCCCGTACGAGCCGCCGAGCTTCGTGTTTCAAGATCCGCGCCGCAAGCGCAACGATAGCGAACCCGCCTGTCGCGCCGAGGTTCACCTGCGTGAAGGCGGGCAGGATTACGATGTCATGGGCTGGCGCAAAGACGAATTGATCCACGACGTGCTCGATCAATATCAGCGCCACATGCATTACCTGAATGTCGTACGTTGATGTGCCAATAGTTTAAGGCGAGCTTTCAAGAAGCACGCGGGGCCTCATACCCGCCGTTGCTCTTCGCGCTAAGCCGCATTCTTTCGTTTCAGACCAAGACCCCTGTTCATCTGCCGGGTCATGCTGTCGAATCGCCGTGGCGCTTCGAGCTGATCCGCGGCGAGTCGCGGACCGGAGCAGCAACTTGCAAAAGTCTGTGCGTCAACGTTCAGCGTGAGGGTGTCTTCGTGGTCAATGGTCGTCTCATCGCGACGGTCGCGCTTGTGACTGGACTCGCATTCAGTAGCCTCATCTGTAGTGCGCAGACGAAGGAGAAACCGCTGTGGGAAATTGGCGCGGGCGTCGGTGTGATCGCGTTCGCCGATTATCGCGGCGCGGATGAGTGCCAGGTGTATCCGCTACCGCTGCCGTACGCGGTCTATCGCGGCAAGTTCTGGAAAACCGATCAGGAAGGGCTGCGCGGAGAGCTGCTCGATCGCACGATTGCTGAGTTGAGTATCAGCCTTGGCGGATCGATTCCCGTCGATAGCGACGACAACGATGCCCGCCGCGGCATGCCCGATTTGAAGCCGACGCTCGAGATCGGACCTTCGCTCGATGTGCACTTATGGAAATCCGACGACTCGTCGGTGAAGGTCGATCTGATCCTGCCGCTGCGTGTGCCGCTGACGATAGAAACCTCGCCCAAGTTCATCGGGATCATGTTCTCGCCGAAACTGAGCGTGCTCGTACAGAACGTCGCGAGCACTGGATGGGATGTCAGTCTCTCTGCCGGTCCGCTATTCGCGGACCGTAAGTATCACGATTATTTCTATACGGTCGCGCCGCGATACGCGACGCTCGATCGGCCTGCATATGACGCTGATGGCGGCTACTCGGGTGCGCACGTGTTTGCATCGCTGTCGAAGCGATTTCCGCGCTACTGGGTGGGCGGCTATGTGCGCGTCGACGACGTGCATGGCGCAGCATTCGATGCGAGTCCGCTCGTGAAACGAAATTATTCGTTCACGGGCGGCATCGGCATCGCATGGATCTTTGCGCAGTCGAAGCGGATGGTGCTCTCCGACTAGTGGCACTCTGCTCAGCTTGGGCGAGGTTGTGCAATCGTCTGATTGCACAACCCGCGCGAGATCACATCACGTCCACTGAGGCGCAGCTCAGTACTGCGGTGACTGCGCCACCATGCTGCGCGGATCCCTCGATACGAATCACTGCACGATCACCTTCGCGCGTGACCGTTCCTCGCCCGTCGCGGCCATGCTCGGCACCGATGACATCGATGATCGCCGTGAGTTCATCGGGATTGGCCTGTGACCCGAAGACTGCGCTGAACGTCACCTTGTCGCTGCTGCCGCCGGATGCAGGAACGTCTTTGAGTTGCAGAATCATGCCCGACAGACCGGTTCTTTCCGGCTCTTCCCAACTGGCCTGCCATAGCCCGTTGTACACCATGCAATTCAGTGGGCCGCTTTCGCGATGAGTGCCTTCGTACGGAGGTGCGGCGAGTGTCACTTCCAGTGTATCTGCGCCTGCGGTGTGGTCGCCGTGCGCGACGCTCCCGCTTGAACCATCGGCGGAGCTGTCGGCGTTAACCGATGGCGCGTCGCCGCCACCACAGGCGGCGAGAGAAACCAGCGCGAGCAAAGAGAAGAGAGGGCGGAACGTAACGTCATTCATGATGAAGCCGTCGCAGTGAGGGATGAAAGCAAGTCCGATCGAATAGTGGGCGCGCCTATGGCGAATTGACGAATTCCCAACCGCTGCGCCCCGTGGTCGATTTCGAAGCGCCACGGAGCAGGCCGGGATCGTTACTGGTGGCCTCGTCCGTATCCAGCCAGGTGGTGGAAATTCCATCGTCCTGCGTGAAGGGCGTGTCGCCCTTGCAGGTCCACGTTTGCTGGCCTGCCCACCCGCTCGTGCCGATACCCACGTAACGAACCGGGCGGACGGTGAAATCAACTTTCAAACGCGCGTGAGGGTTGGCCCGTTTGGCAGCAGTGATCTCGTGTTCACTCGGGTCGAGTTCGATGTCGCAGTGTGTCGATTGCCATCTGGCGCTCACCTTGCCTGTGGGCACATACACCGCTTCGCGGCCGGCCATATGTGAGAAGAGCCAAACGATTTGCGCTTCGCCTCGATCCAGTAATTCGTCTCCGATCAGATCTTCAGCCCATGCAGTACCCTGATAGCGGCACACGGGAACGGGGCAACCGCCACTCGCGGCAGCATCCGCGATCGAGCTTGGGATGTGCGCGCCGACGAAAAAGCACAGGAACGCTGCGCCGAGGAACCGGGATGAGTGTGGGAACACTGGGGATCTCCAAGCCGAGCAGGTCGTCGTTCGCCCGTGTCGTCAGGCCGCTTTTGGCGCACGATAGATCGCGCAGAGTTTGTTGCCGTCCGGATCGCGCACGTAGGCGAGATAGAGCGAGCCCATTGCACCCTCGCGCAGGCCGGGCGGTTGTTCGATCGAGGTGCCGCCGTGTGCGACCGCCGTGTCGTGGAATGCGTGGACTTGTTCAGGTGAAGCGCACTTGAAGCCGATCGTGCCGCCATTGGCGGCGGTGGCAGGTTCGTCGTTGATTGGTTCGCTCACGCAGAAAGTGCTGCCGTCATGCCGATAGAAGAGTCGGATGTGTCCCGACGGTGCCTGGTTGCGAATGGGTTCTTTTGCGCCCAGAACACCGAGCACGGCGTCGTAAAAGCGCTTCGCGCGTTCGATATCGCTCGCACCAACCATCACATGATTGAACATGCCTTCTCTCCCGGAGATTCAAGCCGAACATTCTTATCGCATACACCAAGCGCTAGAGGAGCGCGGCGCGCAGGCGCGATTGTGTGTCAACCGTGACGCGTCTGCTAGAGGATGTAGAAATGAGCACCGGAGATTGGACGCCCGTGTCGCGCTGCCGGCATTCGCCACTGGGCCCGCTGTCATCACATATATATGTCATGCATGGGTTGCTTCCCCGCGGGGAAGCAACACGCGCTCGGCCAGGCGGAGGCTATTTCTTTTTCGAGGCGTAACTCTGCGCCTGCTGGCCGACGATGCTGACGAGATCGCCCATCGCGACGTTCATGTCGATGAGGT
>CAZIXV010000057.1:12444-15804 GCA_964543105.1 uncultured Steroidobacteraceae bacterium | reverse complement strand
GAAGCCGGCAAAGCCCGCTTCACGCCCGCCCACCATAGCAATCACCTCGCCGTTCTGCGGCGCGGTGACCACGACCACACCTTGCAGCTGCGCGTCTTGGCGTTTGCGCGACTTGTCGAGGCGCTGCAGCTCTTGCTGTAGCGAGGCCTCGGCGCGGCTTTGGACGAACGGATCTAGCGTCGAGAAAATCTTGAGCCCGGCTTCGGTGAGATCCTCGTCGCGATAATCGCGTCGCAGCGTGCGACGGACCAGATCGAGAAACGCCGGGTAGTAGCCGCTCGCATGCGTGCTCGAGCTGACCACGCCCAGCGGACGGGCGAGCGCCGCTCGCTCGGTCTTCGCATCGATGAGGCCGTGCTCGCCCATCAATTGCAGAATCAGATCGCGACGCGCTTTCACGCGTTCGGGACGGCGGCGCGGATCGTAATAAGACGGTCCGCGCACGACCGCCACCAGCGTGGCGATTTCGTGCAACTGCAATTCGGCCAACGGCTTGCCGAAATAGAACTGGCTGGCCAGCCCGAAGCCGTGAATCGCGCGTTGCCCATCCTGACCGAGATAAATCTCGTTGATGTACGCATTCATCAAATCCTGCTTCTCGAAATGCACTTCGAGCAGCATCGCCATGAACGCTTCTTCGATCTTGCGACCGAAGGTGCGACGGTTGTCGAGGAAGTAGCTCTTCACGAGCTGCTGCGTGAGCGTCGAGCCGCCCTGCTCGATTTGTCCTGCGCGCACGTTCACCCAGGCGGCGCGAATGATCGCGCTGATATTGATGCCGTGATGCGTATCGAACTTGCGGTCTTCGACGACTTTCAGCGCGGCGGGTAACAAGTCGGGGACTTCTTCGGGCGTCACGATGACGCGATCTTCGCCATGGGTCGGAAAGATGCTGCCGATCAACAAGGGATCGAGGCGGAAGATCGGTACCTCCACGCCTTTGCCGTCGTGCAAGCTTTCGATTGCGTTGCGCGAGGCGACGACGGACAACGCTTGCGATTCCTGCGTGCCATCCCAGAACGCGAAGCGGCGTGTGATCAGATCGATCCGATTATTGCGTCGGCGGTAAGTGCCCGTTGATTTCGGATTGTCGACGCGTGTGTAGCCGAGGCGGAGCAGTTCCTGTTCGAGGGCTTCCGCGCCAAAGCTCTGGCCGACATACAGTTCGAGCGGTTGTGCGTATACCTGTGCCGGCAAGGTCCAGCGCCGGCCTTCGAATTGCGCCGTAATGATGCGATCGAGATACAGCAGCCATCCCAGTAACGCGATCAAACCGACGCCGAAAACGAGCGCCGCGCCGGTCAACAATTGCTTCTTCAGTTTTTTCGTCACGTCTCTTCTGATGCACGACCCGCGGCGCGGATCTCAATGGCCGTTCCCGGCAAAGGTTCCCGGTTTGAGTCCGGGGCCGACGCCGAGTTCAGCGCTGCGGCCGGTGTGTGGCGATTGCAGCAATGAAATGTGGCAAGGCAGTGGCTGATCAGGGCTCGGGGCTCGGGGCTCGGGGCTCGGGCCAGATTAAGAAGGAGCCGCGATCTTTCAGTTCTGATTTCCTGCCCGAGCCCCGCGTCCCGAGCCCCTGACACCGCCGACGCGTTCTTGCCAGCAAGCCAGCCAGCCCGTCGCCAGCCGGCCAACCTATTTCCTCCAAAACGTCGGCGACACCAACACCAACAGCGGAAACACTTCGAGGCGCCCCAACAGCATCGCCAGAATGCAAATCCATTTGCCGGTATCGCTGAGCGCGGTGAAATTCTGCGCGACCTCGCCCAGGCCCGTGCCGGCGTTCGTCATGCACGCGGCGATGGCCGCAAAGGCGGTGACCTGATCTTCGCCGGTGGCAATCAGCAACACCATCAGCACCGCGAACGCGGCGACATACACGGCGAAAAAACCCCACACAGCGTCGATGACGCGCTTGTCGATCGGTTTGCTGCCGAGCTTGACGGGCAACTCGGCGCTCGGGTGCACGAGCTGCGCGACTTCGCGTTGGCCCTGCTTCCACATCAACAGCCAGCGCACCACTTTCATGCCGCCCGAGGTCGAACCTGCGCAGCCGCCGATGAAAGCGGATAACAAGAGAATGACCGGTAGCGCGCCCGGCCATAGCGAGAAATTCTCGGTGGTGAAGCCGGCCGTCGTTTGCATCGAGGTCGCATGGAACAGCGCCAGGCGAAATGCGTGCAGCGCCGAGCCGGTGTGATTTGCGACCCACAACACGAGCGCATACAGCACGATGCTGAACGCCAGCAGGCGTACATACATGCGAAATTCCGGATCGCGCCAGTAATTGCTGACGTGACGATGACGCCAGGCGAGAAAGTGCAGCGAGAAGTTCACGCCACCGATGAACATGAACACGATGGCGATCATCTCGATCGCCCAGCTATCGAAGTAGCCGAGACTGTCGCTATGGGTGGAATTGCCGCCGGTCGACACGGTCGTGAAGCTGTGCGTGATCGCATCGAAAACCGACATGCCGGCCAGCCAATACGCCAGCGCACACGCAACGGTGATCGCGACGTAAATGATCCAGAGCGCTTTCGCGGTCTCCGTGATGCGTGGCGTCAGCTTGGAATCTTTCACCGGCCCAGGCGTTTCGGCGCGTAGCAACTGCATGCCGCCCACGCCGAGCATGGGCAGCAACGCAACCGCCAGCACGACGATGCCGATGCCGCCCAGCCATTCGATCTGGCTGCGATAGTAGTGAACGGATGCAGGCAAGCTTTCGAGCGAAGGAAAGATGATGGCGCCGGTGGTCGTAAACCCGGACACCGCCTCGAAGATGGCATCGGTGAACGACATCTCGAAATGCGAGGACAACAACAACGGCGCCGCGCCCGCGCCACCCAGCACGATCCAGAACAAGGCGACGACCAAGAAGCCATCACGCACGCGTAGCTCACGCCGCTTGTTGCGCACGGGCAGCCACACGATGAAACCGAGCGCCAGCAATGCACCGAACGCATCGATGAACGGCACCCAATTGCCGTCCTTGAAATACAGCGAGACCAAAAGCGGCGGCAGCATCGTCAAGCTGAACAGCATCAACAGCAAGCCGAGGATGCGTTGGACGACGAGGAAATTCATGAGCTTCGCTGGCTACGGGCTACGGGCTACGGGCTACGGGCTACGGGTGATGAGCAGCCCTTTCGCACGTAAAGGCACTGACCTTTGATAGGCGATTTTCATTCGTGCCTCACCGCGCCCCTTTTCTCCGTGGCACTTCAAATAGCCGCTCCACCGCCTCGACGTGGCGGCGATCGGTGAGGAACAGAATCACGTGGTCATCGCGCAGGACGGTCGTGTCGTGATGGCCGATGAGCACTTCATCGCCGCGCACGATCGCGGCAATCGTCG
>CAZIXV010000057.1:0-12344 GCA_964543105.1 uncultured Steroidobacteraceae bacterium | reverse complement strand
GTGTCGTGATGGCCGATGAGCACTTCATCGCCGCGCACGATCGCGGCAATCGTCGTGCCTTCGGGTAGCGGAATGTCTTCGATCGCGCGGCCGATGACGCGGCTTTCGCCCGGGACGCCATGGACGATGGCTTCGATGGCTTCGGCAGCCCCGTGGCGCAACGAATGCACGCGCACCACGTCGCCGCGGCGTACATGCGCGAGCAGGGAGCCGATCGTTACTTGCTGCGGCGACAGCGCCACGTCGATCGTGCCGCTCTCCACGAGTTCGGCGTAAGCCGGACGATTGATGAGCGCCATCACCTTGCGGCAGCCCAGGCGCTTGGCGAGCATCGCCGACAGAATGTTCGCTTCTTCCGCGTTCGTGACGGCGACGAACACATCGGCGCTATCGATGTTTTCTTCCAGCAGCAGTTCTTCGTCGGCGGCATCGCCGTTCAAGACGATCGTGTTACCCAAACGTTCGGAGATGCGGCGGGCGCGCCGTTGATCGCGCTCGATCAGTTTCACCTGGTGATCGTTCTCGAGCCGTTGCGCCAGTCGAAAGCCGATATTGCCGCCACCTGCGATGACGATGCGGCGCACGGGACCCCCGATGCGTTGCATCTCGTTCATGACCAGGCGGATGTCGTCGGGCGCAGCGATGAAAAAAATCTCATCGCCATGTTCGATGATGGTCTCGGCAACCGGTTTGATGCTGCGTCCGCCGCGATAAAGCGCCGCAACGCGCACATCGCGCCCATGCACGTGCGTCGATAATTGCTTGAGCTGTTGTCCGATCAACGTGCCGCCGCGCAGCGCGCGCGTGCCGACGAGCCGCACACGTCCGTTCGCGAAATCGAGGACCTGCAGCGCGCCGGGATGCTGAATCAATTGCGCGACATGCTCGGTGACCAGTTGTTCGGGACTGATCGTCACATCGACTGCGAATGCGCGTGCGTCGCCGGCAAACAGTTGCCCGTGGCGGGAGTAGTCGGCGGCACGAATGCGCGCGATGCGAGTGGCATCTTTGCGGAACAGCGCGTGCACGATCTGGCAGGCGACCATGTTCACTTCATCGCTGTTCGTCAGCGCAACGAAGATATCGACGTTCTGCGCGCCAGCAGCTTCCAGCGTCGAGGGATGTGAACCATTGCCGACGAGCGTGCGAATATCGATGCGATCTTGCAGATCGCGCAATAACTCATCGTTCGTATCGACGACCGTGATCTCGTTATCTTCCTCGCGCGCAAGGTGATACGCCGCCGTGCGACCGACCTGGCCGGCGCCGAGGATGATGATTCTCATCGTGCGGCAACCGCAGAAAGGGCTACAGCAAACAGGCTACAGGCTACAGCCAGAGCCGGATGGCGCCCGCGGGCTCCATTCTGGCTGTCGCCTGTTGCCTGTAGCCTGACGACTTCCGTCACACCGGCTCCAAATTCGCATAAGCCAGCACCAGCCACTTGCGCCCATCGCGTTCGAAATTGACCTGCACGCGTGCGTGCGTGCCTTGGCCTTCGAGGTCGAGGATGACGCCTTCACCGAATTTGCCGTGACGTACGCGCTGTCCCAAACGCATGCCGCCAGCGCTCGTGTCTTCTTCGAGATAGCCGCGGCGGCTCGGCGTATACATCGGGCGTGAGACTTGTACGCGCGGGCGCACTTCTTCCAGCAATTCAGTGGGAATCTCTTTGATGAAGCGCGATGGCGTGCCGTAGCTGTCGACACCGTGCAGACGACGTTGCTCCGCATAGGTGAGATAGAGCTGCTTCATCGCGCGGGTCGCGCCGACGTAGCACAGGCGGCGCTCTTCCTCGAGGCTCATCAAGTCCTGGATCGAGCGTTGATGCGGAAACAAGCCATCTTCCATGCCGGCCATGAACACGAGCGGAAACTCCAGGCCCTTGGCCGAATGCAGCGTCATCATTTGCACGCTGTCTTCCCACGCATCCGCTTGATCTTCGCCCGACTCGAGCACCGCGTGGGCTAGGAAATTCGCCAGCGACGACATGCCGGTGGTTTCATCGGGCTCATAGCCGCGCGCGGCGCTCACCAATTCGTTCAAGTTGTCGAGCTTGGCTTCCCCGCGGTCGGCTTTGTCTTGCTGGTAGTAGCCGACGAGGCCGCTCGCATGAATCACGTGATCGACCTGTTCGTGCAACGGCAGGTTTTTCGTTTGCTGATCGAGCTGCTCGATCAAGGCAAGGAAGGCGTGCAGATTCTGGCCCAAGCGATTGCTGAGTTCGCCGATACAAGCGCCCGCCGCCTGCCACATCGAGCAGGTATTCGCACGCGCATACTCGCGCACCGTATCGAGCGTCTTCATGCCGATGCCGCGCGCCGGCAGGTTCACGACGCGTTCAAAAGAAGCATCGTCGGAACGATTGAAGAGCAAGCGCAGATACGCAAGTGCGTCTTTGATTTCCGCACGTTCGAAGAAGCGCAGTCCACCATAGACGCGATACGGAATGCGCGCAGTCAGCAACGCCTCTTCGAAAGCGCGCGACTGCGCGTTCGAGCGATACAAGATCGCACACTCGGCGCGTCGGCCGCCGTTCATCACCCAATCGCGAATGCGATTGACGACGAAATCGGCTTCATCACGTTCGTTGAACGCAGCGTACACGCGCACGGGTTCGCCTTGCGCATCGCTCGTCCATAGGTTCTTGCCGAGCCGGCCGGTGTTGTTCGCGATCAATGCGTTCGCGGCAGCGAGGATGTTGCCGGTCGAGCGATAGTTCTGTTCGAGCCGAAATAGCTGCGTCGTGGGGAAGTCGCGGCGATATTGCTGCAAATTCTCCACGCGCGCCCCGCGCCAGCGATAGATGGACTGGTCGTCATCGCCGACGGCAAACGGCATCCCGCTGCTGCCGGCGAGCAGCTTCAGCCAGTCGTATTGAATCGTGTTCGTATCCTGGAATTCGTCGATCAAAACGTGGCGAAAACGATGGCGGTAATGCGCGAGCACGTCCGGGTTGTCGCGCCAGAGCTCGAAGGCGCGCAACAACAGCTCGGCGAAGTCGACGACGCCATTGCGATCGCACTGCTCTTGATACAGCTCATACAGCCGGATGAACTGGCGCGTCGTTGGGTCACCACCGTCCTTGATGTCTTTGGCGCGCACGCCCTCGTCCTTGCGCGCATTGATGAACCACATGATTTCCTTGGGGACCCAGCGCGCTTCATCGAGATTCAGATTCTTGACGAGCCGGCGAATCATGCGCAGCTGGTCATCGCTATCGATGATTTGAAAGGCTTGCGGCAGCTTGGCCTCGCGCCAATGCATGCGCAGCAAGCGATGCGCGATGCCATGGAACGTACCGACCCATAACGGCGCGCTCGGCACCTGCAGCAGGTTCTCGATGCGTGCGCGCATTTCGCCTGCAGCTTTGTTCGTAAAAGTGACTGCGAGAATGCCGTACGGTGAGACGTTCTCGACTTGCACGAGCCAAGCGACGCGATGCGTGAGCACCCGCGTCTTACCACTGCCGGCGCCTGCAAGCACGAGCGTCGGGCCAAGCGGTGCGGTGACGGCCGCGCGCTGCGCGTCGTTCAGACCATCGAGAATCGGAGAAACGTCCATTGAATCCGGCTTGAGGCGAAGGGGCTGGATTGTAGCTCGCATTGCGCACTGCCTCACGGGCGGGATCGCGGGCATTTTTCCCGCTGCACGAATCTCGCTATCCTTCACCGCCGCCGACGGTCCCACTTCTGCATTCATCGGAGCTTGCATGTCTCGCCTCGCCGTGCTGCTGAGCCTTGGTTTCGGCTCTGTGTGGTTGTGCGCGTGTTCGAAACCGGCGCCAGAGCAGGCGACGACGCCCGATGCGTCGGCAGCGGAAGCAGATATCGCCTTGCCGGCCGATTTGCCGACGGAATCGAGCCTCGATATGAAGCGTGGTCGGATTGCACTTGAAGACGAACGCGCCCGCTTTCAAGCCTGCGATGAGGCCACCGAGTGGCCGGTGGTCGATCCCACTGACGTCTTGCGCGTCACGTTTGCCAATGAACCCAAACCGCTCGAGCTGTATGTAGAAATGTACGGGGAACGCGCGGATGTGTTGGCCAATGCAGCGGGTAGCGCTCCGCAAGCGGCGTTCGTCGTCGAAGAAGTCTTGTATGCAGCACCGGCCAGCGAGGCGCGAGGGTGTGCTGAACCGGCGCCGACTTACGTAGTGGCTGCGCGCGGCAACGAACCGTTCTGGTCGATCGAGGTGGCGAACGACCAGCTGACGTGGCGCCAGCCGGATGCGCCGCAGGAACTGGTGTTCGATGCGCTCGATGCTGAAAGTGCGGAAGGGACGGTCGGTTATCAAGGCAGCGCAGATGGCCACAGCATCGAAGTGTTCGTAACCGCAGAGCCCTGTCGCGATTCCATGTCCGGCGCCTACTTCGCCTATAGCGCCCGCGCGACCTTCGATGACAAACAGCTTACCGGCTGCGCCCGTATCGGCGGCTAGCGCCCGCCATGAGTGATCTGCGTGGCGTGCGACCTTCAAGCAAGTAGAAGCTTGCGATCACCAGGAGCGCGACGACGATATCGGTCAATGAGCCGGTATGTCCGGGTAACCACAGTTGCGCGATTTCGGTGACGACGACGAGCGCCAGCACGATGCCCGCTGCGAGCTGAACCGACAG
Organism: uncultured Steroidobacteraceae bacterium; assembly: GCA_964543105.1. Lineage (GTDB taxonomy): Bacteria > Pseudomonadota > Gammaproteobacteria > Steroidobacterales > Steroidobacteraceae > Steroidobacter. The sequence continues at coordinate 7,725 of CAZIXV010000057.1, read as the reverse complement.
GCCGCAGCGTTTGATCGCCCAAAGACATGCACTGAATAAAAACGCCTGACCGAATAAGAACACCCAATCGGTCGCTTGTAAGGTCGTCAGGAAACCGGCGCTGAACCACACGAGGAACGGCCAGAAATCGAATGTTGCCGCCTCCGCGGTGAAGGTGAAGGGTGCGAGCCGGTAACTCAGCAGCACGACCAGTACGGCGCTCAACAAGAGCGCGTTTCGTGGCCCAGGGGTCAAGCGGTCGATGACGACCAGCACCGGCAGCAACAGCACGAGCGCCACGAGTTCGGACGGTACGAACACTTGCTCCGCCACCAACAACCGGCCGACGAGCACGATGGCGATCAGCACCAGTAAGGCTTCGAGTAAGCGTGCCCGGCTCACGAGGGCGGCGAGCGCCTGCGAAACGATGAGCCAACAGGTCAGGAACGCGAAAATCAGTGACGCATCGAGCTGCGGCGCAAACAGCGGCCGCAACGCGGCCTTCAATTTGCCCAAGTCGAGATGCGGGACGAAGGGTGCGAAGCGCCATAACAACCACAGCGCGATCACGATGGCGGCGCTCGGGTCGCGCAGCGGTTTATCGACACGTGCAGGCAGATGCAGCCACAAACCGCCAATTCGCCAAGCCATCCCACCGACGGCACCCACAGCCGCGCCCACTGTGTTGAGCGACAGATCCGTGAGGCTGGGAACGCGCGCCGAGACATACACCTGCGCGACTTCGATCGTCAGCGACAGCATTGCTCCGAGCAGCGTCGCGAGCGCGAGCGCGGGTAGCCGACGCAGGCGCGCGTTCAACCACAGAAACAGGCAGAACCCGAACGGTAAATACAAAAAGACGTTGGCGATGCGATCGCTGCGGCCCGCACGCGCCCAGGAGAGTTCACGCAGCGCGCTGAAGACGCCACCCTGGATCGCGTCGGGTTTGAAATTGAAGGGATACAGCGAGCCGTAAGCGATCAGCGCCACCACACCAATCAACAGCCACGCGACGATGTTGCTGCTTGGGCGCGGCATGATGAGCGAGTGGCTAGAACCTGATCATGATGTAGTGATCAACGAGTAACGCGGCGAACAACAAGGCGAGATACGTAATCGAGAAACTGAACGTGCGCATGGGCAGGCGCTCGTCCGGGCGATTCTTCAATTGCAGCACGCGGTAGATGAAAAATCCGCCCAGACCCAGCGCTGCGGCGAAGTAGATCAAGCCGCTCATGCCGGTGAGATACGGCATCAACGTCACGATCACGAGCAGAATCGTGTACAGCAGAATATGCAGACGGGTGAATTCGACGCTGTAAGCCACCGGCAGCATGGGAATGCCGGCTTTCGCATATTCATCCCGACGTGCGATCGCGAGCGCCCAAAAATGCGGTGGCGTCCAGGTGAAGACGATCAGGAACAGTAACAACGCATGCGGATCGACACTGTTCGTGACTGCCGTCCAGCCTAGTACCGGGGGCGCTGCGCCCGCCGCGCCGCCGATGACGATGTCCTGCGGCGTCGCATGTTTGAGCCAGACGGTGTAGATCACGGCATAACCGATCAGGCTCAGGAACGTCAGTATCGCTGTCAGCGGGTTAACCCAACCCCACAGCATCACCATCGAGATCACTGCCAGAATCGCGGCATAACTCAGCGCGCTGCGCGCCGAGAGATGTCCCGTCGGCAGCGGCCGGTTCTTGGTGCGCGCCATTTGTTCATCGAAGCGGCGATCGAGCACATGATTGATGGCGGCGGCCGAGGATGCAGCCAAGGCAATCCCCAGCGTGCCGAAGATCAATGCATTCGCAGGCGGCAGATCGGGCGTTGCGAGGAACATGCCTGCAATCGCCGTGATCATGATCAACATGACGACGCGCGGCTTACCGAGCTCGTAATAGTCGCGCCAGGTGGCGCGGCGATCGGTGGAAGTGGCGTCGGCTTGAGTCACGGAGTTCCGTCAGTAAGCAAGGCGGGTGAAACGCAAGACCGGCATTGTAGCCGCTCGCTCGCATCGCGGTGGCAAGCAGCCCGCGGCGGTTTTCCTAATATCGACGTAGCCGTGGTGTTCGCGAGCTGACAAGCCCAGCGAGCTGGTCTGGTCAGCAGCCAGCGTCCGACAGCCGTTAAGTCACTCGCATCGCAGTTCCGTTCGGATGCGAAGAGTCTGCCCGCACCAGTCGCATCAAGCGGACGACCGCTAGCACGAGCAGCGCGGCGACGCCGTTATGCGCCGTGGCGAGGGCGAGTGGCAGCGCGCGGATCACCATCACCGGTCCCAACACCAATTGCACGATCAGCACGATGCCGAGTAGCGCGCCAGCAGTGCGGATCGCCTGTGTTTCGCCGAAACGTCCGGCACGAATGCTGAGCGCCGCGAGCACGATGAGCGCGAGCACGGCACCCAGACGATGGGCGAAATGAATGGCCACGCGCGCCGGATGATCGAGGACCCCGCCTTCGTAATCGATTCCCAGGCCGCGCCACAGCACGAACGCTTCATCGGTGTCCATTTCGGGCCAGAAGGAGTTCTGGCATGTCGGAAAATCAGGGCACGCCAATGCTGCGTAATTCGTACTCGTCCAACCACCAAGGCCGATCTGCAGCGTCAGTACGATCAATCCGACGATCGTGAGCGTGCGCAACGAAATGTATTTCGCAGTGCGCGGCTGCGGACGCGCTGGTGTCGCGGGCACGTCATTACGACGCTTGCGCATGGCAAGCCATGCCAGTAACGCCATCGTGGTGAGCCCGCCGAACAGATGCAGCAAGACGATCAAGGGCTTCAACAACAGCGTTACCGTCCACATGCCGAGCAGACCCTGGAAGATCACCAGGAAGACCAGCACGATCGGCAATATCACCGGTTGATCCGGATCGCGGCGGTTGGCGATCGCCCAAGCGGCCAGGACCAGAATCAAAAAGCCCAGTGTCGTCGCGAAATAGCGATGCACCATCTCCTTCAGGGCTTTGTCGTATTCGACCGGCCGCTGTGGGAACGCTGCGTTCACGGCCTCTGCATTCCGCGCCGCCGAGCCCGCCGTCAGATGCCCATAGCAACCCGGCCAATCCGGACAACCGAGCCCAGCATCACTCAACCGCACCCACGCGCCCATGACGATGACACACAACGCCAACAGCACGCCAACCAGCGCGATACGACGAAAGGTGGTGAGACGAGAGGATTCTTGGGTCATGGCGTTTTAGGAAAAAAGGCGATCGCGGATAGGCGATCGCGGATGGTCAGCAAGGATCGGCCAGCATTGAGGTGTACTTTGTTCAAGTGGTGCTACGGCGGGCATTCGCGGCAGCGATCTGGCTATCCGCCATTCCGCTGTCGCCTATCGCCTTCTTTTCCGTCATCCAATATGAGACAGCTTCAACAACTTGCGTAAATCTTCGAGCAAGCCTTTGTCCGGCGCGCCGGGTGGATAGCTCATCATGAGATTGCCGAGCGGATCGACGAGGTAAATGCGCCCCGCGCGCTCCACTGGGACGTCGTCGTAGCGCGGAAAAGTTGCGAGGAACGCCTGATCGCTGACCTCATCGGCGCGCGCGGTGATCAAGTCGGGATGTTGCGTCTCCAGATAGTCGATATCGCAGCACTCTTCGGTCGCGAGGAAGACGCGACGCACACGAATGGCATCGTCGTTCAACGCAAGTCGGGTCTGCCGCGTGAGCATCAACGCTTCGCGACAGCGCTCATCGCATTGGCCGTTGCCGATGTACACGACCGTCCACTTCTCTTTGAAGATCTCCTGTTCGATCGGTTGATCCTGCGGGTCGAGCAGCGTGCCCGTTTCGAGCGGTCGCGGCGGACTGATCAGATCGCCATTGTTCGTCGAGCCGGCGGGGCGCCAGCCGAAGCCGTAATACATGACGAACGAAAACGTCAGCGGGACGAAGAAAATCGCGGTCAATATCCAGAACTGGGTGCGCCTGCTGCGACGCTCTGTTGGAGTCGGTTCGGTCATGGGCGGGCGTTTACTGCGTTTTCTCAGACTTGGGCTTGAAGTTCAGGAACACATAGATCACGAGCATCGTGAGCGCGAGCGCAAACCATTGCACGGCGTAACCGATGTGCCGGTCGGGACCGAAATCGGGACGCATCGCCACGCTGCGCTCGAAACCATCGGGCTGGGACGGATCCAGACGCAGGATTTGCGGCGCGAGCGGCCGATCGAGCGCCTGTTCGAGCTGCGCATGCTCAGGAAAATTCATGACGTGTGGCCAGCTCGTCGCTGGCGCAGGGTCGCCCGCCAGGCGTAGACCGGGCTCGGGCAATTCATCCAGTCGACCGAGAACCGTACGCGCCTCGCTCGTCACTTCGACCGATGGCAACGCGTCGCGCGAGGGGCCCATCGGTAACCAACCGCGATCGACCAGAATCCAGCCGCCATCGTTATCGAGCTGAAACGGCGTCAGCACACGATAACCCGGCATGCCGCGCAGAGAAGGCATGTTGTCGAGCAGAACCTGCTGCTCCGCGTCGTAGCGGCCGCTTGCAGTGACCGTCTGGTAACGCGGCAGATCGGCGTTGCTGGAGGTGAGTGGTCGAACGCTATCGGCGCCAAGTTCGATCTGGGTCAGGATGGCTTGTTTTTCATCGGCGCGGCGCAGCTGCCACAACCCGAGATTGATCGCGATAAAGATGCCGACCAGCGCAAGGAGCGTGGCGAACAGCGAGGGAGCGAACCGACGGCCGAAGAACAATGCCACGATATACTTGCCGGGACCTTCGCCTGGAACTCAGGCGCCGACCCTACTGTTGAATCCAATGACCGGACATCGACGCCCTCGCATGCAGGCCGTCCGACGTCCCGCTGACTCGCGCCGTACCCATGATCAAATTCTTCATCATCGCCTGCTTGCTCGCGATCATCGTCGCTCTCGGTTCGGGGCTATTTCACCTCGTCAACGACAAAGGTGACTCGAAGAAAATGGTCCGGGCACTCACGGTGCGCGTCGGGCTATCGGTCGCGCTGTTCATCCTGCTCCTGATCGCCTGGTCCCAGGGGCTGATCCAGCCGCATGGGATCGGGCGTTGATCCTCGACTAGGTGATCAAGTGATCGAGTGATCTGGTGATCTTGGCCAGAGAAGATGAGCGCTCTGAGGCTCCTCCTCTCTGACCTGGATCACTTCATCACCTGATCACCTCTGTAAGCACTCGCGCCTACAGCCAGTACACGAACACGAACAGGATCAGCCACACCACGTCGACGAAGTGCCAATACCAGGCGGCGCCTTCGAAGGCGAAATGATTCGTCGGAGTGAAGTGGCCTTTGATACAGCGGAACCAGATCACCGTCAGCATGATGGCGCCGACCGTGACGTGGAAGCCGTGGAAGCCGGTGAGCAGGAAGAACGTCGAGCCGTACACGCCGCTGTTCATCGTGAGGTTCAGATCACGATAGGCGTGGATGTATTCCTCAGCTTGCAACGCGACGAAGATGAAGCCGAGCAGGAAGGTCGCCGCCAGGAAGATATTGAGGATCTTGCGGTTGTTCACCTTGAGAGCATGGTGCGCAATCGTGAGCGTCACGCCCGACAGCAGCAGGATGGCGGTATTGATGGCGGGCAAGCCGAACGCCGGGATGATTTCGAAGTCACCACCGACGGCCGCGGGACCATTGGTCGGCCATGAGGTTTCGAAGTTCTCCCAGAGCAGCAGGTTGGTGACGTACTTGACGCCTTCGCCGCCCAGCCAGGGAATCGAGAACTGCCGCGCATAGAACAGCGCACCGAAGAACGCGGCGAAGAACATGACTTCCGAGAAGATGAACCACATCATTCCCATGCGGAAGGAGCGGTCGACTGCGTCGTTGTACAAGCGCGCTTCGCTTTCCCGGATGACCGCGCCGAACCAGCCGGCGAACATTCCGAAGAGCATCAAAATGCCGAGACTGAAAACGAATGGGCCTGCCGTGACTTCGTTGAACCACAGCGACGCACCTGTCACCGAGGTAAACAACGACACGGCCGCGATGATCGGCCACGGGCTGGACTCAGGTACGTAGTACTTCTCGGACGGCGCTGGATGGGTTTGTGCGTGAGCCATGGTGTTCGGTGGTCCTAACTTATCAGTATCGGTTTTGCAGCGATTGGCGATGGACCGCTAACCGCGTCTATCGGTCGTAAACATCGAATACGCGAGGGTGACGCGATCGATATTCAGGGGAAGCTTCGGATCGACGATGAAACGCACCGTCAGCTCGCGCGTCTGTGACGCGTCGAAATGTTGCGGTGTGAAGCAAAAACATTCGGTCTTCTGAAAGAAACGCGTCGCCTGCAGCGGCGCAATGCTCGGGACGGCCTGTGCCATCACCGGTTGACCGCGCAGATTCGTCGCGTGGAAAGTGGCCGTATACAGGCGCCCCGGTTGAACTTCGAAATCGCCGCCGACCGGGCGGAATTCCCAATCACCATGCGCGGCAGTGCCCGTGACCAATTCGATCGTCACCCTGCGATCGGTGACGTCGGTTTCGACGATATCGGCTGCTTCGAGCAATTTGCTGCGGTTGCCATAGCCGGTGACATCACACAGCACGTCATAGAGCGGTATGAGCGCAAAGCCGAATGCAAAACTTCCGGCGGCAAACAGCCACAGGCTGCGCATGAGTTTGCGATTGGCTTGTTTTCGGTCGGGTGCTTGATTCACTGCGATCGTTCGACGTTGCAAGGTGCGACAAAACGCGTGCTTACGCATCGCTCGTCGACCATCTGCTCGTCACTGCTCCTCAATGGTTCGCTCTAACAATACTCATCACGATAAAACAGACGTAGACCGCTATGACCGCTGCGAGCAACCACAGCGCGGTACGTCGCACGGCACGTTTACGTTCTGCATCCATATAAATAAGGCTTCAACTAACTCCGCCTCCCCCGCTGGGCGGGGAGGGCTAGGGGTGGGCGCAGCCACCGGCTTCAACTTACTCCCCCTCCCCGGTATCGCGGGGAGGAGGGTTAGGGTGGGGGTCACCACCAGTTTCATCTCACTCCCTTCCGATCAAGCGGCAGGGATCTGGGTAAGTTTCACTCACCCAACGCCCCTCGCGAACGAGGGGCGCTGAACCATTACTTCACTTCAGGGGCGACTTCGAAGCTGTGATACGGCGGTGGTGAACTCAAGGTCCACTCCAAGCCCTGCGGCTTGGCGCCGTCCCACACCTTATCGGTAGCTTTCTGACCGCCGCGAATCGACTGAATGACGATGTAGGCGAACAGCAGCTGCGAGAAGCCGAAGGCGAATGCGCCGACCGTCGACACCATGTTCCAGTCGGTGAACTGAGTGTTGTAGTCAGGGATACGGCGCGGCATACCGGCGAGACCCAGGAAGTGCTGTGGGAAGAACAGCACGTTCACTGCAATCGCCGACAACCAGAAATGAAACTTGGCGAGCTTCATGTTGTACATGTGGCCCGTCCACTTCGGCAGCCAGTAGTACGCAGCCGCCATCAGCGCAAACACGGCGCCCGGCACGAGCACGTAGTGGAAGTGGGCAACGACGAAGTACGTGTCGTGATACTGGAAGTCCGCCGGAACGACGCCGAGCATCAAGCCCGAGAAACCGCCGATCGTGAACAAGAACACGAACGCCAGCGAGAACAGCATCGGCGGCTCGAACGTGATCGAGCCTTTGAACATCGTGGCGGTCCAGTTGAAGACTTTCACGCCCGTCGGCACCGCGATCAGCATCGTCGCGAGCATGAAAAACATCTGACCTGCGAGCGGCATACCTACC
>CAZIXV010000056.1:0-16019 GCA_964543105.1 uncultured Steroidobacteraceae bacterium | reverse complement strand
GGGCCCCTCATCCGCTCGCGATGGGTCATCGCCAGGCTCGCGACCTTCGCCATAGCAACCGCCGAGGCTTAGCGCGAGCAAGCAGCTTAAGAGGATCGGTTTGATGTTCATCGCGTCGCTCCGCTCGTGGATCTCGATTTCAACTAAAAGCTGCACGACGAAGTTCCTGGGCCGCGGTAGCGGACCCGATCCACGACTCTGCCGAGACCGGCGCTTCCTATCGCGACGGCGATCAAGCGACAATCGCCCGCTGTCGTCCTGTCTTGCCTGTTTTCCTCGAAAGGAGGCGTTGATGCTCGAGCGCATCGGAGTGCTGGCGCTGTCGTTGGCATTGTGGAGTTGCGGTGCGCCCGTCGAGGCCCCGGGCCCGAATGCCGCGCCAAATGGTGCGCTTCGGTATGGCGCATTGACGTTCAATTCGTGCGCATTGACGACGGCGCGTGGCATGGCGGTGGAAGCCTGGTGCGCCTCTTTCGAGGTGCCGGAAAATTACGATGCGCCGGATGGACGCAAGATCGAACTTGCGGTGGCGTTGGTCACCACGGACGGCCAAGCTCAGCCCGACCCGATCGTGATGCTCGCCGGCGGCCCCGGACAAGCGGCGCTCGAATCGTATCCGCTGTTGCATCGCGCGTTTGCGGATGCGCTGCGCAGCCGTAACGTGCTGCTGATGGATGCACGCGGCACCGGGCGCTCGAATCCGCTCAAGTGCGTCGATGAGCAAGGCCGCAGCGCGGTCATGAATGAAGAACAAGACACGGCGGCAGCGGCACGCGAGTTTGCGGCGCGTTGCCGCGATGAGCTGTCGAAGACCTCCGATCTGCGTTACTACACCACGAGCGATCACATCCGCGATCTGGATTATCTGCGTGAGCGGCTGGGTATTCAGCGATTGAACTTGATGGGCATTTCGTACGGCACGCGCGTCGCGCAGCAATACGCGAAACGTTATCCGCAGCATACGCGCACCGTCACGCTCGATTCGGTCGTACCGAACACGCTGGTGCTTGGACAGGAGCATGCGCGCAATCTCGAAGCAGCGCTTGAGCGTCAATTCGCGCGCTGCATGGACGATGCCGCATGCGCCCGCAATCTGGGCGATCCGGCGGAGAAGCTGGCGGTGGTGCGCGAACGATTGGCCGCCGGGAATCTCGCCGAGGTCCGCTATCGCGATCCTTTGAGCGGCGAGTGGCGTAGCGACACGCCGCGTTACGCGCATCTCGCGTTGCTATTGCGCTTGTATTCGTATCAACCCGAAATCGCATCGATGCTGCCGCTCATCGTGCACGAAGCGGCCGAGGGGCATTACGAGGGACTGCTGGCGCAAGCGCGTGCGATCTATGACAGCGTGGCCGAAAACATCATGCATGGCATGCAGCTCTCAGTCGTCTGTAGCGAAGATACGGAGCTTGCCGAGAATGCTGCAGACGCCGATACCGTGATGGGCGTCGAGTTCGTGAATTTCGCGCGGGCTCAATGCGAGGTCTGGCCGAAAGGCGAACGGCCTGCCGACTTTCGCGAACCGCTCACGGGCGATGTGCCGGTGCTTGCCGTGAGCGGCGAACTCGATCCGGTGACGCCGCCGCGTTATGGCGATGAAGCCATCCAAGCATTGCCGAACGCACGGCATCTGGTGTTGCCGGGGCAGGGGCACAATGTGATCGCCACCGGGTGTATGCCCAAACTGTTCGCGCAATTCATCGAAAGCGCCGATGCGATGACACTCGATGAACAGTGCCTCGATCGCTTGAGCGCACCCCCGCCATTCGCGGGGCACTATGGGTGGGAGCCTTGATCTGGTTGACGGTGACGGTCGACCGTTGGCAGTTCTATTCCCTCCCCTGCGGCAGCGGGGGAGGGCTAGGGAGGGGGCGAGCGAAGCGGATTCGTGTAAACGTGTAGACGTGTAAACGTGTAGGAAGAGAGGGTTGGCATTACACGTTTACACGCACCGCACACGTCTACACGTCGCTATGCGTGAGTCGAGAATTGACGTCGAGACACGCGAGAAGCTTTGGCCGTCAACTGCCAACCGTCAACCGTCAACTGCTGCTTGGAGCCGACCGTGATCGAAGTCGAAAATCTGCATAAGTCATTTCAGTCCAAGAGCGGGCGCGTGCATGCGGTGCGGGGCGTGACGTTTCAAGCGCTTGATGGCGAGATCACCGGGTTGCTGGGGCCGAATGGTGCGGGCAAGACGACGACGCTGCGCATTCTGTACACGCTGATGTCGGCCGACCAAGGCCATGTTCGGGTGGATGGTCTCGATAGCCTTCGCAATGCCACGCAGGTGCGCAGGCGGTTGGGCGTGTTGCCGGATGCGCGCGCCGTTTACAAGCGGCTCACCGCGCGCGAGAACATTCGCTACTTCGGTCGCCTGCATGGGCTGAGTGCGGCCAAGATCGAGGAGCGCATCGAACAGTTGTCGCAGACGCTTGGTATCGATTTCCTCGACCGGCGCACTGAAGGTTTCTCGCAAGGTCAACGCACGAAAACGGCGATCGCACGTTCGCTGGTGCACGATCCGAAGAACGTCATTCTGGATGAACCCACGAATGGGCTCGATGTCATGACGACGCGCAGCCTGCGCGGTTTCTTGCAGCAGCTGCGCGCCAACGGCAACTGCGTGATTTTCTCCAGTCACATCATGCAAGAGGTGGCAGCACTGTGCGATCGCATTGTCGTGATCGCCGGCGGTGAGGTGAAAGCGATTGGTACGCCGGACGAATTGCGTGCGCAAACCGGTGAGGAAGATTTGGAAAACGTCTTCGTGCGTCTGACCGGTGAAGGAAGTCTCGCATGACAGTGTTCATCGTCGCTCGCAAGGAGCTGCTCGATCTGTTTCGCGATCGGCGCACGGTGTTGATGGGCTTGCTGTTGATGCCGTTATTGATTCCAGCGTTGATTCTCGGCGCGGGAACGCTGGCGGAAAGTCGTGCACGCACGCAGCTGGAAAGCACTTTGCTGCTGCCGGTAATCGGCGCCGAGCACGCGCCCAATCTGATCAAGTATCTGCACGCCCAGAACATCGAGGCGCAACCGGCGCCCGAAGATCCTGATGGTGATGTGCGTGCGCAAACCTACGATGCAGTGCTGCGCATCGCGCCCGACTACGGTGAGAGTTGGCGTGAAAGCCGCAGTGCGCAAGTCGAGCTGATCTATGACAGCTCGCGCCGCGATTCACAAATTCCGATTGCTCGCGTGCGTTCCGCCATCGAGCAATACAACCGCACGCTTGGTGTGTTGCGCAGCATCGATCGCGGCTTGAGTCCCGAAGTGCTTGCACCGGTGCGCATTGCGCAGCGCGACGTGGCGACGCCGGAGTCGCGGCGCGGCATGCTGCTAGCGTTCCTGCCGTATTTATTGATCTTGAGCAGCTTTCTCGGTGGCGCCTATCTCGTGATCGACGTCACCGCCGGTGAGCGGGAACGTCAATCGCTCGAGCCGCTGCTGGCAACGCCGGCGCCGCGCGCTGCGATCATGAGCGGCAAGATTCTGGCGGCGATCTGTTTTGGCATGTTGAGTTTGGTGCTCATCCTTGCGGCATTGAAGTTGAGTCTGGAAGTCGCGCCTGGACAGATGCGGCTGGTGAATATGTCCTGGCAGCTCCTCGCACAGTTGCTCGTCGTGTTGTTACCGATGGTGTTGATCGGCACGACGCTACTGACGCTGATTGCCGCGAGCGTCAAATCGGTGAAGGAAGCACAGAGTTACATGAGCGTACTCATGCTATTGCCGATCGTGCCGACGATCATCCTGCTCGTGAATCCCATCAAGAATCAGCTCTGGCAATTCACCGTGCCCTTCCTCGCGCAAAACCAGCTCATCCTGCGGCTGATCCGCAGTGAAGCCGTCACTGCGCAGGAGTGGAGCGTCTATATGACTGCAAGCTTCGGCCTGGGTCTCGTGTTGTGGATTTTCGCGGCGCGGCTGTATCACCAGGAGCGGTTGGCGATTTCAGCATGACACAGCAGGCGCGACGGGCTACAGGCTACAGGCTACAGGCTACAGCCAGAGGGTCAGGCGCGCTTTTCTGGCTGTAGCCTGTAGCCCGTAGCCTGTTGGCTTTAGCTCGGCCTAATCCCCAGCTCTTCGAGAGTTGCCAGTAGCTCCGCGGGTTGGCAGGGTTTTTCGAGCACTGCGGCGAATAGATCGCGATGCGTATCGACCGCAGTCATGTACGCCGTTTGCGCGACAACGGGAATCGAAGCTAGTGCGGCGTCAGCGCGCACGCGTCGTGTTAGGTCGATGCCATCCAAACGCGGCATGAAAATATCGGTGACGATGACCGAGGGGTGATGGTCGCGCGCAATCTCGAGCGCTTCCACGCCATCGCGAGCTGCAAGCGTCTGATAGCCGTTCATGCCCAGAATCATCGCGAGGATCTCGCGGGAATCCTCGTTGTCGTCGACGATGAGAACGGTGGCCGGCATCTCAAACGACGCCCGCGAGCGCTTGCATGCGCCTCGCGCGACGGTCGCTCGCGCGGGCGCGCGAAACGATATGCGAGAACACAGCCGCACAGGGCGGTGCGACTTCAGTCGGACGCGGCATTGCTTAACGTAAAAGGTGGGGATGCACGATGGCGCGGAGTCTCTAATAGATGTCACCGCCGTGCAATCGAGGTTGAACGCACAAATTCCATCCGCCGCCGCACGCAAACGAACTCAATCCCGCTTAGTTCTGGCCAGCAGTCCAGCGTCCAGTAACCCTTCCATCTCCGTCTCCTGCGGGCCCATTCCGGCCCGTAGCCTGCGCGCGATCACTTCCACCGGAACGGCTCGCAGTAGCCATGTAAGTAATTGTTACCTGGGCGGTTTCAGGCTTGCTTTGCGGTGCATCTGCACGCAGTTGCGCGGTGCTCGCCAAGGTTCGGCCCGGTGGAACTTTCTCTTTCTCATGCGCTTGCTTTGCACGTGCGTCGCTGCGTGTGGATGTTGGGTGAGATGAATGAGCCGAGTGAGTAAAGAAGTCATCGTCATCACGGGTGCATCGGGCGGTATCGGCCGTGCGACGGCGCGTGAGTTCGCGCGACCCGGTGTGCGTATCGCATTGCTCGCGCGTGGAGTGCGCGGACTGGAAGGTGCAAAACGTGAAGTCGAAGCGCGCGGTGCGGAGGCGCTCGTCATTCCGACCGACGTTGCCGATGAAGCGCAAGTCGAATCAGCCGCAGCGCAGATCGAGGCGAGTTGGGGACGCATCGATGTGTGGATCAACAATGCGATGACCACGATCTTCGGACCCGTCAGTTCACTCACGGGTGAGTACATCAAACGCGCTACCGACGTTACGTATCTCGGTGCCGTGTACGGCACGATGGCGGCGTTGAAACGAATGCGTCCGCGCAATCGCGGTGTAATCGTGCAAGTGGGTTCGGCACTCGCATATCGCGCCATTCCTTTGCAGGCGCCGTATTGCGCAGCCAAGCATGCTTTGCGCGGCTTCACCGATTCATTGCGTTGTGAGTTGCTGCACGACCGCAGCAATGTGCATGTCACGACGGTGCATCTGGCAGCGTTCAATACACCGCAATTCGATTGGGCGTTGAATCTCGTTGGCAAGCGCCCGATGCCGGTGCCGCCGATCTTTCAGCCTGAGTTGGCAGCACGCGCAATCAAGTGGGCGTCGCGGCATCGTCGCCGCGAGGTGTATGTCGGCTGGCCTGCGCTCAAAGCCATCGTAGGCAACAAACTCGCGCCGGGTTATGCCGATCGAGTGCTTGCGAACGATGGCTATTCCGGTCAGATCACTGATGAAGCCGTACCGGCCGATGCATGCGCGAATCTTTATGAACCGTGCGACACGGATCCCGGTGCGCATGGACGCTTCGATCACGAAGCACGCAGCCATAGTGTGCAATGGTGGTTGACGTCAAATCGCACGGGGCTTGCCGCTGCATGTCTTGCGGTGTTGTGTGTCAGCGGACTGGCGGCGTTGACGTTACGCAAGTAGTGCGCGATGCGAACGCACGTTCGCGTTTGGCTTTGCCCCGCCACAGCTGCGAAGACAGTAGTCACGCATGCATTGATGCTTGAGTGCTATGCGCGCCGCGCATCGACATGAATATTCTCCTGCGGTCATTTGTCGCCATATTGGAAAGACGCTGCTAGCTTCGCTCGAGTAGCCGAGGCTCGGCGATGCGAGACGCAGATGACAGAGAAAATTTCCAAACGCAGTTTCATTGCGATGATGGGTGCAGCAGCTGCAGGGGCGGGGCTGTCGGGACGGTTGAGTGCTCAAGAGGCGGGCGCGCCCTGGGACGTCATCATCATCGGCGGTGGTAACACGGGTCTGCCCGCGGCCATCTTCGCAGGACAGCGCGGTGCACGCGTGCTCATCATCGAGGCTGCTGCTGCATTGGGCGGCACGTTGTTCATGTCCTCCGGCCAGATGAGTGCAGCGGGCACTAAGCTGCAGAAACAAAAGGGCATCGAAGATTCTCCGCAGCTGCACTATGACGACATCATGCGCATCAGCAAGAACACCGCGAATAAAGAGATGGTGCGCCTTGCCGTGTTCAATGCGGCGGAGACATTCGATTGGCTGATGGATAACGGTCTCGATGTGCATCCGCAACATCCGGAAACGGGAACGACACACGAACCTTACAGCCGTGCGCGTTACGCCTGGGGTAAGCAAGGCGGTCGCTCGATTCTCAATGTGCTGAATTCACAGTTGAAGCCGTTGCTCGATTCCGGTCGCGTCAAAGCGCTCACGAGCACCTCGGCGAAAGAATTGATTCGCGATGACTCAGGCGCGATCACTGGCGTGGTTGCCGAAGGCGCCGACGGCAAGGTGACGCGATATATGGGCAAGAACATCGTACTCACGGTCGGCGGCTATACCGCGAGCACCGAGATGTACGAGAAGTACGAGGGCGTGAAGCGCTACTCCGATTGCACGTATCCCTACAGCAAAGGCGCGGGCATCACGATGGGTCTCGCCGCTGGCGGCTACGTGCGCGGCGCCGAGCATCATCTGCCGTTGTTCGGCGCGGTAATGGCAAGCGCCAACTATCCGAGCCCATTCATCGCGACGCATCGTCCTTGGCCGCCGAATCAGCCGCCTTGGGGCATTTACGTGAACAAGCAAGGCAAGCGCTTCTTGTGCGAGGACGTCGCGAGCCACGATGCATTCGAACAGGGCTTGCTGAAGCAAGCGGATGAACGCTGCTGGCTGGTCGTCGACGATGCGATGATCAACACCATGCCGCCATTCGTCGGCCGGATGACGCGCGAGCAATTGCTCGAGGCGTTCAACACGGGGCGGCCGATGTTCTTCAAAGGCGAAACGCTCGAAGCGCTCGCCAGTGCTGCAGGCATCGACGGCAAAGCGCTTGCGGCGACGGTGTCGCAATACAACGCAGGGCAGAAGAGCGGCAAGGATGCACTCGGACGCAAGCACATGCCGTTGCCGTTGGCGAAGGGGCCGTACTACGCCGTCCAGCTGCAAAGCTGGATGCTGATGGGCTTCGCGGGTCTGGCGGTCAACAAGGATCTGCAAGTGATCCGTCGCGATGGCAGCGCGATCCCCAACCTGTATGCGGCAGGTGAATTGCTCGGTGCAGGTTTGCTGCACGGGCGCTCGTACTGCGGCGGCATGTCGGTCACGCCGTGCCTGACGTACGGACGGCTACTCGGTCAGAAGATTCTCAAGTTCGCCTGATCTGGGTTTCCTCTACTCCTCCCCTGCGCGAGCGGGGGAGGATGGGGAGGACGTGGCTCGACAAAGCGTAAGGGCTGCTGGGCGCTGGGCCGCTGGTCAGAAAGCATGCGCGTACGTTTTCTTGCGAGCAGTTACGCTGAGGCACACATCATCGGCATCAGACAGCCCCGAATCACGCGCTCGAACTCGGTGCCTAACTCTTACTCTTCCTGAAATGGATCAAAAACACGATCAGCGCTGCCAGGCCGATCGTCCAGTGCAGGATCGACGTCCACCATCTGAATGCTTCATTGCCGATGTAATACAAAGCGCAGCCGGAGAGCGCGAGCCACACCGTCACGCCCCATAACGTGCCGCCCGAAGGGCGCCGCAGTTTTTTCTTCCAGCCGCCTTTGACGTGCACTTGCCAGAGCACGCCGAAAATCCACAGCATCGGCAGCGCAACGAAGCCGTGCGCAATCATCCATAGTCGTTGTTGCGGGTGTTCATTCTCGAACCCGAAGTCGTCCGTGATGCGCACGAAATACTTGAAATAAAGCCAAACGGCGCCGGTGATCCACAGTGCAAGGCTGAGTATGTAAATGGTCCAGCGGCGGCGGCGCGGCAGTGTGCCGACGTTCGATGTGCGTGGTGGGTTCAACTGTCGTATCCAAAACGTTGCCATCCATTGCGTGGGTCATAGGTAAAGGCTGTCGCATCGAAACGCGACAGAATGGGTGCACTGTCCGGACCGCCTGCGAGCGCGACTTTCGTCAGCGCATCGGCGATCACACAGCGCTCGGCCAGCACGGCGGCAAAATCATCGACGCCGATGTGGCGTCGATCGATGCCGTGAATGTGCGGGCCGCGGAAGTCTTCAGTTTGTTGCTCGGTCGTCAACCGACTGCTGCTGGCGATACTGCCGCCTTCCAAGTCGATGGCCGGCACACTGTTCTCATCATGACCGGGCACGCGTAACAACACGCGTTCGCTTGCCGGTCCCGCCACGCGAAGATCGCCTCCCGCGTTCACGAGGCATTGCGCTTGCGGCGGCAACTGCATGCGTTCGATGGCGTGATCGACCGCATAACCTTTTGCGATGCCGCCGAGATCGATCCACGCGGCGCGCTTGAAGATGACGCGATCGGCACCAATGAGTTCAATATCCCGCCACGTTGCCTGCGGATCCGGTGTGGGAGCATTCGGCGCCGGCAGCAATCCCGCGGCGACGAGCTGCGGTGCGATCGTGATATCGAAAAGACCATCGGACGCTGCCGAGATCTCAAGCGCCAAGCGCAACACCTCGCAAGTGCGCGGATCGATCCTGACTTCGCTGCGGGCGGCGCAGCGGTTCATGCGCGACACGTCACTGTCTGCTTCATGAAAGCTCATCAGCCGATGGACCTCGGCAATCGCGGCAAAACCGGCGTCGATCGCGACATATGCGCTGGACTCATCGAATGCCTCGACAGCAATCGTTACGAAGGTTCCTAAGTGTGGCTGTATGCGATTCGCGCGAGATGCGTTTTGTGCATACCTATGAATATTTATCACCTGAGAAAACCTCGTTTTACGCCGGTCGCGATGTTAGCTTCGTCCTCAATGTGAGGTAACGACGCCGTTTGTCGTCTTAGGCCTCTACTGAATTTCTTTCTCGAGGAGACATGAAATGACTGCGGCAAAAAAGGCTCGGGAGACCTACACGGTCGAAGCGATTCCAACGGACGTCTCGAACGGCGTGTTCTTGGGCGACCCGACCGTCGACAAGTTGATGACCTGCATGGTCGCGATGGGCACGGAGTTGTGGGCCACACAACGCCGCATGAAGGTGATCGAAGCGGTGATGGCCGAGAAGGGCATTACGCCGGCGATGATCGAGCAGTACGTGCCTACCCCTGAGCAAGCGGCGGCATGGGAGAAGGATCGTAATCGCTTTATCGATATGACTTTCGGCGCATTAGGCGACGACGGATTCCGTCCGGCTTATGCGGATTTCCCGCAGCGTTGAGCTGGCGAATTCCTGACATCTTCTTTCGGAGAAAACGATCATGATCGACCGTCGTCAATTGTTTGGAGTGGCCACCGCGTCTGCGCTCGTCGCAGGTACGCTGAAGTGGCAAGTAGGCGAAGCGACTGAGAAGCAGATGCGCGAAGCGACTGCCAAAATCAACAACGCACTCGCGAAATATCCGCGCGGTTCGGAAGGGCGCATGGCGCGCCTCGGTACGCTGCACCTGGAAGGCCAGCACGATTTCTCGATTGGCTTTCGCGTCGTGGCGGCCAAGGCAGCGAGCGAAGGTGCGCGCGCGGCGTTCAATCGCCTGCTCGAGCGCGAAGGCATCGACCCTGCCTCGCAAGTCACCGCCGAGGAAGTGCGTGCGCTGATCGAAAAGGATCCGACGATCACGTTGGGCTCGAAGGTCTGGTTGATGAATCAGCGCCTGATGTGGAAGTCGCTGCTCGACCATCATCACGAGCATGCCGATTTTTATCTGTCGCAGATGGAAGCGGCCGACAAGGTGGGTCCGGGTAAGCTCGAACTCGCCCCGACCATGGAAATTCCAGAGGAATGCCGCCACGAAATCCACATCCAGCCGGGTGGCTATGTCGGTGATCCGTTCGCCGGCCATACCTATCACTACGGCACGAACAGCTTCTACGTCGGTACGCGCATGCATAACGACCAGGACCAGATCCACAAGGGTGCGGTCGAGAGGCTGCCGATCCCTGCGGATGGCAAGGTGCGTCGCATCCTCGACTACGGTTGCGGTATCGGTCAGTTCACGGTCGCGCTGAAGGAGCGCTTCCCGGATGCGGAAGTGTGGGGCATCGACGTTGGCGGACCGATGGTGCGCTACGGTCATATGCGCGCGAACCAGCTCAACGTCGGCGCGAACTTCGCGCAGCGTCTGGCGCAAGACACGAAGTTCCCTGACAACTACTTCGACATAGTGACGGCCTACATTCCGCACCATGAGATGCCGGCGACCACGACATTGAAGGTCATCGAAGAAATGCGTCGTGTAGCGCGCCCTGGCGCGGTGTACTACCCGCTCGACTTCATCACGGCGGGTGCGCCAACCGGCACGCCGCAAGGCATGTTCTCGCTGTGGCAAGACCATCGCTGGAACAACGAGGTGTGGCGGATGGAGTTCTATGCAATGGACTTCAACGCCGAGATCGCGAAGCGCGGATTCAAATTCATCAAGGAAACGAATCCGGTCCTGCAAGGTTTCGGTGCGCGTCACTTCGTCAAGGTTTAACTCGAACCGTGCGGGCGCGTTTCGCTCTCATACCGGCCGCCGTGCTGGCGCTCAGCCAGCCGGCGCCGTCTCTGGCGCTGCAGAACCAGTCGTTGGAGGAAGGGCAGCAGAAGCTGTATCCGGGGGAGAAGCTCACGCCCGCTGATTTCAAACTGACGCCTGAGCAATTCAGGCGTTTGAAAGCAGATTACAAGGTGCCGGCGATGCGCCCCGCATTCAAAGCGTGGCGTACGGAAAATGGCGACTGGCTGTTTCTCGATCAGGTATTCGGCCTGAATGATGTCGTCACGTATCTCGTGGCGATCGACCAGCAGGGGAAGGTGCTCGGTCTCGAGTTGCTCACCTGCGCAGAAGGGTTCTGCGACAACATCCTGACGCCAGAATGGCGCGCGACGCTGGCCAAGCAAACCTACGGCAAGTGGTCGGTTCGCGAAGCAGCGCCGATCATCTCCGGTGCCACTTACTCATGCATTCACGTCATCGAAGGCGTGAAAAAGATGCTGGCGATACACGAGCGCTTCCTGCCGGATGCGACCTCGTGAATGCGCCGTTGCGCACGCGGTCAACCTCGTGCGGTATGGTTCTGCGTGGCGTCGGCCATCGTCTCGAGTTGCTGTTCGGTGAGATCGTAGCGAGTGAGGATTGCAATACTCACGAATCCGGTCAGCGCCGGCAGAATCGAGAAGGCGATATACAGCGCGAGAATGGCGCTGGGTGGTTGCGCGCTCAACACGTCGTCGCGCGATGTCACATAGCCAAGCGCACTCAGCAACACACCCATGATCACGATCCCGAAGACGGCAAAGACGCGGTCGACGATGCTTTGAATTCCGCACAAGGTGGCTTCGCGTCGTTGTCCGGTGCGCTTGGCATCGTAGCGAATGACGTCGGCAAGCATCGAGTAGCCGACCAGCATGACGCCGCCCATCGCAAAGCCGATCAATGCGACTCGCAGCATGCGTATTTCGATGGCTTCATCGATGCCGGACGACAGCCAGGTCAAGTGCATGAAGCTATACAGCCCCAGTGCAGCGATGTAGGTGGGCTTCTTGTCGTAGCGCCGCGAGGCGCCAAGCCAGAGCGGTATGGCCGCAAGGCTCGATATCACCATGATCACGTAGAACGATCCGAGCCAGGCATCCGAAGCCTGCAGCACGTAGCGCGTGAAGAAAGCGTTCGAAGTACTGACCGTGGCCACTCCGATCATGAAGCATGCATGGGCAGCGCAGATGATGCGAAACGGACGGTTTTCCCAAGCGAGGCGTGCGGATTGGAGCAGCGACACCGGCGGCTCGAAGCGCACCTGATCGCCTTCTTTCGGCAGCAGCAGCGTGCCTGCCAGGCAGCAAGCGAAGACGACGCCCGCGATGAGCCAGGACATGTCGCCGTAACTCGCCCGGGTCGCGCCCCAATGTGCGAGCGTCCACGCCGGGATCGTGGAGCCGAGCATCAGTCCGATCGAATTGCCGGCTACACGGAACGACATCAAGCGCGAACGCGTGTGATAGTCATCGCTCAGCTCGGTGGACGTCGCCGTGTACGGCACTTTGTACATCGAGCCTGCTGTCGCGTGCAGCAGCAACAACAAAATCAGATAGCCGATCAAGCCACTGCCGCGCTCGAGCGCAGGTGCATTGAAGATCAAGATGAGGCACAGCGGCATCAGTACGGTGCCGATGGCGAGAAAGGGTCGGCGTCGTCCCCACCGGGTGCGGGTGCGGTCGCTGACATGACCGATCGACGGATCGATGATCGCGTCGTAGAAATGCGAGATGGCGATCAAGACGCTCGCGAGCGCGGCGGACAGCGCGATGCTATCGGTGAAGTAACGCAGCAATAACACCGTGAGCGTTTGGCTTGCGGCCGCTAGCCCCATGGCGCCAAACGCAAGGCCTAACCCGGCGCGATGCTCGTGTAATGAAAAGGCTGAATGCCGCGATGTGACGGCGCGATGCTCGCCCACACGCACGCCGTTAGGTGCGCATATCGGGCAATAGGCGTGGTCTGCCGGGCATGATGCCGAACATTCCGCTCCCCTGTGCGCTGATCCCTGAGCAACTGAGCGTGCCGATAAATCGTCACTCATTGATCGTTGCATCGTTGTCTATTCGTTCCCCTTGATACTGCGTCGCGCGGTCGGTGTCCAGAAAACCAGTCATTCGCGCGCATGCGTTGTCGTTTGGGTGCGTTAGCGCGACGGCTCAACAGTAAGCCCTGCGTCCGACTCATTATTCGAGGCTTCCTTGCGATAGCCACTCATATTGCCTGCGATTCTTTCAGGGAATCGCCGAGAGCGCCCGTATTCGCGTCCCATTGAAACTCATTCGCTTTTGCTAAGCGTGCCGTTGGCACAGCAATGCGATTAATTCATGGGAATGAACTGTGCGCTCCATCACGACCCCGATACTCGCACAAAACGCTCAGGGTATGCGCCGAACTCATTGCGTCCTTAGTAAATGAATTCGACCTGCTTCGGCAAGCAGTCTTAGTGTCGCCGCCCGTCAGACTCCAGCGAAACGATGCGTCCACGGTCAAGGGGATGCCGAGAAAGCCGCCGCAAAGAGAACGGTCGCCGCATCGGCGAAGCAAGCGCTGCTGTCGGGCTGCAAGAAGTTACAAATGTCTCGGGAGAGATTTCACATGCATCGAAGGTTTTCACAACACGTCGGCGCCACGCGGCTCGCTGCATTCAGCGTCCTGCCAGCATCGATGCTCATGCTCGGAACGGCGCCGATCACTACGGCGTTTGCGCAGGACGAAAGCGCAGACGGCCGCATCGCCCTCGAAGTCGTCACGGTGACCGCGCGTAAGCGCGAAGAAAGCATCATGGAAATTCCGATGGCCGTCAGCGCCTTGAGCGCCGAGGACCTCGAGAATCGCGGCATCAAAAACTTGGCCGACGTTTCAAGCTTTACGCCGGGCTTTCATTCCACGAACCAGGTTGCAGGATCGAGCAACGGCCGTAACGATCGCTCCGGCAAGCAGGTCACATTCCGTGGCTTGTCGGTCTCCAGCGGCTTGGTGTTCATCGACGGCGCGCCGATGACCGGTACCGCCACCCCTGAGCTGCAAGACATTGCCCAGGTCGAAGTGTTGAAAGGTCCACAGAGCGCGTATTTCGGACGTTCGACGTTCTCAGGCGCTGTGAACTTCATCACCCGCGACCCTGGCGAAGACTTCCGTGGTCGGCTGCGAGTCGAAGCAGGCAACTATGACCTGGTCGACGTGAGTGGCAGCCTCGAAGGCGCGTTGATCCCTGGCTATCTGACAGCGCGCGTTTCCGCTCGCTTCATGGACCAAAAGGGACAATACGACAACTACGCAGAGCCGGGTGAAACGTTGGGCGATCGCTCGACGAAGTCGGGTTCGATCACATTGAAATACACGCCGACCGACAATCTCACCATTCGTGCCATGGGTAGCCTGGTGCGCGATGAAGACGGCGCGCCGGCACAGCTCGCGCTGAAGCCACCAGATATGAATTGCGACTTGGGTGGCACGAAAGGTCCTTGGTGGTGCGGCAAGCTGCCCGACTCCGACAAGATCAATCCTGCGTACTACTCCGGTCAGTACCGCATGAACGATCTATCTCGCAGCGTGCTGCTGGATAACGTCGGCAACGCAGCCACGATCTTCGATCCGTACTGGCACGATGAAGCGGGCTTAAAGCGCGACTCCATCTACTCCAACCTGCGCATCGACTATGAGTTCGATAGCGGCTACACGCTGAGTTCGTTGACGGCGTACACGACGGAGAAATATCAGCAGATTCTGAACCTGTCGTTCCGCGACGGACAGAACATGCCGAACATCTACGGCGGTCCCAATCCCTACACCCCGCACATCTGGTGGTTCGTTGCCTCCCAGCAGGACACCGAAGACTTCAGCCAGGAAATCCGTTTGTCGTCACCGGATGACGGCGCATTTCGTTGGTTGGTCGGCGTGAACTACATGGAGATCAGCGTGCCGGGTGGCTCGGGCGTGTACGGCATCACACCGCGCGGCCCGGGTATCGTCTCGACCCCGACGTTGAATGAATCCGAAACGCCGGCCATCTTCGGCGGTGCTTATTGGGATGTGACTGACCGGCTCACGCTGAGCGGTGAGTTGCGTTACCAAGAGGACAAGCTGGTGCGCCAGGCGCTCGTAAATGCGCTGGGTCAGCGCGTGCCGGGTACGCGTTATGAAGCGACGTTCGAAAGCTGGTCGCCGCGCGTGATCGCCGATTTCGACTTCACCGACGATCACAACGGCTACGTGTCGTGGTCGCGCGGTGTGCGTCCGGGCGGCTTTAACGTTGCTTTCGCCGTGCAGCCACCGGAAGTGCAAGCCATGTTGCCGGGGACTGGCGTCACGTTCGATGAAGAGAAGCTGACGAACTACGAAGTGGGCTTGAAGTCCACGTGGTTAGACGGCCGCGCGCAAACGCGTCTCGCGGTGTACTACGCGGAATGGGAAGACGGCCAGTTGGCGAACTCGCTGACGTTCACCCCGCCAGGCGGAAATTTGAACATCGTTTCCGTGACAGCCAACGTCGGCGAAGTCGAACTGAAGGGTATCGAACTGGAAGGTGAACTCCAGGCGACCTCGAACCTGATGCTCTCGGCGACCCTGGGTTATACCGACAGCGAGATCAAGAGCTACATCTGTGGCGATTGCTTGGGTATCGATGGCACGACAACGAGCGCGCTGGGCAAGCGCCTGCCGCAGTCCGCAAAGGTGTCCGGTACGCTTTCTGCTGAGTACAGCGACCTGGCATTCGGCGACTATGACTGGTTTGGTCGTTTGGACTGGACGTATCGCGGCGATATGTATGTGACGGCTGCGAACTACGCGATCATTCCTGAGCGCCAGTTGACGAACCTCCGGTTCGGCTTGCGCGGCAATGGCATGGGCTTGGAAGCGTACGTCGCGAACCTGTTCGACGACCGCACTGTGGGCAATGCATCGCTTGGTTCTGAGGCGTTGTACACCTTCGGTACCGGCCAGGAAGTGCGTTATTCGCCTGCAGAGAAGCGCCGCTTCGGTATCAGAGCCACCTACAGCTTCTGATCCTGCGGCGAGGCGAGGCAACGGAATGCCTCGCGCAGATTGCATGAGTGTGCGACGGGC
>CAZIXV010000055.1:0-16825 GCA_964543105.1 uncultured Steroidobacteraceae bacterium | reverse complement strand
GATTCGTGACACACGCAGTGCTTCCACGGGTTCCCTGAGTGGCGGCGAAGTCGCAGGTAAGTACCTGAAATTTGTTACATTTCTTTTAGAAATCGGACCCGCGCGGCGCGGAACTTCTGTTCAGCGGTAGCGTCCTATTAACGAGCGTCGGCCAGGACGCTCTCGTTCACTGACCTCCCTGAGTGAACGAAGCCCGGTCCATCCCCATGCCGGGTGACACTTAATCCCCGATGACTCCCCCGAGTCATCGGGGTTTTTTTATGGCCGTTCAGACGCCGGTGTCATCCTCGCCGAGATCCGCGTTGCGGCGATCGCCCGGGGATGCGCTCAGCAGGCCGAGCACCGAGCGACGCGCCTCATCGACGCCTGTTTTCTTGACCGCCGAGAACAGCTGCGCGGTGACGTGCTCAGCAACGGCGGCCTTCACCTTGCGCAAGGTGAGCGTCGCTTCGCTGCGGCTCAACTTGTCGGCTTTCGTCAGCAGCAGGTGCGTCGGCAGTCCATTCGCCTGCGTCCAGCTGAGCATTTGCTGATCGAAATCCGTCAGCGGCCGGCGCGAATCCATCACGATCACGAGCCCGCGCAGCGATTGCCGCGCTTCCACGTAGCGCGTCAGCAGTTCGCGCCAATGCTGTTTCATCTGCTCGGGCACCTTGGCGTACCCGTACCCGGGTAGATCGGCAAGCCGTCGCGTCTCATCGAGCGCGAAGAAATTGATCAGCTGCGTGCGACCGGGCGTCTTACTGGTTCGCGCCAGGTCTTTGCGGCCGACGATGGCGTTCAAGGCACTGGACTTGCCCGCGTTCGAGCGGCCGGCAAAGGCGACTTCCGCACCGTGATCCGCGGGAAATTGCTGCGGCTGCCAGGCGCTGAGGAGAAAACTGACGTTGGGAAACGGTCGCATGGGGGCTCGCAAGAGAAGATTGAGCAGCGGACGAGCGGATGGCTCGTCTGTGCATGAAGGCGCTAGTGTACAATTCCGCGCCTTTTGTGCCCCGGCGCCAATCTCGACGTTTCGAGTCGCGCCGCGGCCTCAACAATCGATGTCGTCAACTTGACGCCGATTAGGCGCAGCCCATTACGGGCGCCCTCAAAATCGGACGTGCGGAGTGGGTATGAAGTTACAGCGGCTTGCATTCTCGATCGTTTTCAGCGGATTGGCGTTGAGTTCCCCTCAAGTGCTCGGGCAAGGATCCGCCGAAGAAGGCCAAACGAAGGCCACCCCATGCGTCGCCTGCCATGGCGTCGATGGCAATAGCGCAAATCCCGAATGGCCCAGCCTTGCCGGGCAGAGCGCTGCTTATACCGTTCAGCAGCTGAAGGCTTTCAAAGCCGGTGAGCGGCAAGATCCGCTGATGACGCCGATGGCGCAGCCGCTCAGCGAAGACGACATGGAAGACCTCGCCGCCTACTACGCACAACAAACACCTACGGGTCTCGAAACCGAGCCTTCGAAGGTCGAAGAAGGCCAGCGCCTGTATCGCGGCGGTGACCCGGCAGGCAACATCACGGCTTGCATCGCATGCCATGGGCCGAACGGTAAGGGCATGGGCGTCGCAGGTTACCCCTCGCTGCAGGGCCAGCATGCCACCTATGTGGTCAAGCAGCTCAAGGCCTACCGCGCCGGTTCGCGCACGACGGATCAGGCGTATGCCCGCATGATGCGCGACGTTGCTGCTCGCATGACCGACGCGCAGATCGAAGCCGTCGCCCAATACGTTCAGGGCCTACGCTAACGCGCACGTCCCCTTTTTTAAGTCGTAAGGAGCCTTCGTGAACAAGCTCTCGATCGCCACCCTGCTCGCGCTTGCTTTGACTTTCAGTGCCTGCGGTAAGGAAGCCGCGCCACCGCCCGCTGCCCAACAGCAGCCTGCCCCGACGACGGCGCAACCCTCGGCGGAGCAAGCTCCCGCGTCGGACGCGACGACGGACGAAGTCACGGAGACAGAAGCGCCTGCTGAGCCGATCGAGTCGATCAGCGAAACCAGCGATGAGACGATCGATGAGAGCAATGCGACGGTCCGGCCGGCATTGCGCCTGGGCGCCGCAGCGTCGGGCAATCCGACTTCATCGCGCTTTCGTGAAGGCACGAACTACGTGAAGCTCGTGCCGGCTCAGCCGACGTCCGCCGGGCCGAACCAGGTCGAAGTGGTGGAAGTCTTCTGGTACGGCTGCGGTCATTGTTATTCGTTGGATCCCGCCATCGAAGCATGGCGCGCCAAAAGCAAGCCCGACTACGTGCAATTCATCCGCGTACCGGCCATGTGGAACGACACGCTGCGAATGCACGCACGGCTGTTCTACACCGCCGAACTGCTCGGCAAGCTCGAAGAGCTGCACACGCCGATCTTCCGCGAGATGCACAACAAGGGGAACGGTCTCAACACGGTCGATCGCATCACCGCGTTCTTCCGCGAACACGGCGTCAGCACGGATGAGTTTCAAAAGGCCTTCAGCAGCTTCGCTGTCGAATCCAAGCTGCAACGCGCCGATTTCCTGAACCGCCGTTATCGCATCGACTCGGTGCCGGCCATGATCGTGAACGGCAAATACAAGACGGACCTCGGCATGGCCGGCGGCGAACCGCAACTGTTTCAGCTGATTGGCGAACTGGCGGCATCGGAACAAGGCGGTTGAGGACTCAGATCCTTGCCGAAGCTTGAGATGCACAGCCGCGCCCGCAACGACGATCGGCGCCCGGCGTGCTGAGCGCCTACCGACTCGAACCTCACGGCTTGGTACTCGCCGAGCCTGGCGATGAATCGATCCCCGAATCCGTCGTCTGGATCGATCTGCTCGAACCGACACTCACGGAAGAGAAAATCGTCGAATCGCAACTCGACATCGAGCTGCCGACTCGCGAGGAAATGAAGGAAATCGAGGCGTCCAATCGCCTCTACGAAGACAACGGCGCGTTGTACATGACGATCACCGTTGCAGCGAAGCTCGACACCGATCGTCCGGTGAGCAGTGCCGTCACCTTCATTTTGAATCGCGGCAAACTCGTCACGACCCGTTACGTCGACATCAAACCGTTCCGGCATTTCGCAAGCTATGCACAAACGCATCCGGCCGCCTGCCAAAACGGCGTGGCCGTGCTTGCGGGAATCGTCGAGGCGATCACCGAACGCATTGCCGATATCCTGGAACGTGTCGGCGCCGATCTGGATGCGCTGTCGGCAAATATTTTTGCGCGCAACGGCTCGGGCACGCCGACCAGTCGCGATTTGCGCTCCATGATCGAACGCATTGGTTTCAGCGGCGATCTGAATTCGAAAGCACGCGAAAGCTTGGTCAGCCTAGGCCGACTGCTCCTCTTCATCCAACAAGCGAGCATCCCCGATCTGACGCACGAGCAACGCAGCCGTTTTCGTTCGATCAGCCGCGATGTCGTCTCGATGTCCGATCACGCGAGCTTCCTTGGCAGCAAGATCTCATTCCTGCTCGAAGCGACGCTTGGACTCATCAGCGTCGAGCAGAACAACATCATCAAAATTTTCTCGGTCGCCGCGGTGTTATTTCTGCCGCCCACGCTGATCGCGAGCATCTACGGTATGAACTTCCAGCTCTTGCCGAACATCCCCGGCGAATTCGGCAACTTCTTTTTCTCGATCGGCCTCATGATCGCCTCGATGGGCGTCACTTATGCGCTGTTCAAGAAGAAGGGATGGCTATGACGGAGAAGGCGATGGGCGATAGGCGATAGCGGATCGCCAGATTTGCCTCGTCGAACTAACATCCGCCTCATTCACCATCCTCTATCGCCCATCCGCTATCGCCTTCTTCTGAGACATGACTCATCCAATCAACAGCATGGCCCTCTTCTGCGATTTCGAGAACATTGCGCTCGGTGTGCGCGATGCGAAATACGCCAAATTCGATATCGGACGGGTGCTCGAACGATTGCTGCTCAAAGGCAGCATCGTGGTCAAGAAAGCGTACTGCGATTGGGATCGCTACAAGGAATTCAAAGCGCCGATGCACGAAGCCTCGTTCGAATTGATCGAGATTCCGCACGTGCGCATGTCGGGCAAGAATTCTGCGGATATCCGCCTCGTCGTGGATGCGCTCGATCTGTGCTACACCAAATCGCACGTCGATACGTTCGTCATCATTAGCGGCGATTCGGATTTCTCACCGCTCGTCAGCAAGCTGCGGGAAAACAATAAGACCGTCATCGGTGTCGGCGTGAAAAGCTCGACGTCCGACCTGCTGATCGCCAATTGCGATGAGTTCATCTATTACGACGACTTGGTGCGTCAGGAAGAAAAGAAAAAGCAGCGCAGCCGTCGCCGGCCGGCGGCCAAACAGCCAGCCGGAGCAAAATCGACGCAACCAAAGGCAGAAACGAGCGAGGAAGAGCGCCGTCAACAAGCGTTCGATCTGGTTCTCGATACGATCGAGGCGTTGGCGGAAGAGCGCGATCAAGACGAGAAAATCTGGGGCTCGATGGTGAAGCAGACGTTGAAGCGTCGTAATCCCGGCTTCAATGAAAGCTACTTTGGCTTTCGCACGTTCAGCGATCTACTCGAAGACGCTGAACGCCATAAATTGCTGGCGCTCGAGCCGGATCAGAAGTCCGGCGGCTACATCATTCGACGCGTCAGCCGCGAGTAATCCGCCTCACGCGGCGCGGCGCCTTGCTGTCCGCGAAGCAGTTCCAGATCGATGATAACGGGCAGGTGATCTGAGCCCAGTTCCGGTCCGAGCGTCATTGCGCGCACACGCCAATGCGCCGATGCGAAACACAGATCAATGCGGATGCGCGCCGGCCACGCCTGCGCCGGCCAACTGGGCAATAGCCCATGACCGATCGCGCAATCGGTCAGCCCTGATGCGCGCGTGAAATGCTCATGCTGCCGCGACCAGGGCGTCAAATTGAAATCGCCGGCGAGCAACGTCGGCCCGGTGATATTCCGTGCCGCTTGCGCAAGCGCCGCCAACTCCGCATTACGCATCGCCGCATTACGTCCGCCCAGCGGCCACGTCAGATGTGCGCCTAATATGTTGAGCGGCACGCCTTCCCAGTCGATCGTCGTGCGCACGACGCGCGTCGTTTTTTCCGGCCCCGCGAGCGGTTCCATACGTAACGGCCAGCGGCTGAACACGGCAACGCCCTGGCCCCACGCCGGCGCGGAGGCGCGATAGGGATATGCGGGCAGACGCTGTGCCCAGGCATCGAGCCGGGCGAGATTCACCTCTTGAAGAATCAATGCATCGGCGTCGCTGCGCTGCAGGAAGTCGAGCGCACGCTCAATCTCTTCATTGCGATCCCACACGTTGAACGTGACGAGCCGAAACTTGGCGGCAGGCGCTGCCGCCGAGGGTAGCGCCTGGTAGTACGGCGCCATCGTCGCGGTCGTAATGACAACGCCAGCAAACGCCACGAGTGCTGTCTTGCGACGCCGCACGATCGTCAACACCACGGCGCAGACTGCGAACAACGCCAGGTATTGCGCACGAAAGTTCGCAAACAGATCGAAGATCCAGCCGAGCCCACCGAAATAGCCGAGCACGAACGCCGCCCATAGCGCCCATGTCATCAGCGTCCCGGGCACGCCGCATATGGCATCGATGGCGCGCACGATGCGTGCCGAGGATCGAGAATTCGCAGTCAAATTGGAGAGGTTCTTGGTTCGCTACCGCATCCGGCGGAGTGCGACGATACCGCGACTACAAGAAGCTGCGCTAAACGAGCGCCTTGGCGTCACGCCAGCGACTCGCCGCCGAGCGCTCTTTTATATAGAAGAGTTCGAGGCGTCTGACACCCTTCATGCGACGCGTCGAGCGCCGCACTTCGCGCAGCAGGCGCAGCAGCAGTTGATCTGCGGCTTTCACGCCGCCGCTCGCATACTCCGCCGCAATGCCCAGGTGCACGACGGTCACGTGCTCGAGATCCGCGCGCATGTACACGGCGACGCCGAGCGGGCGCCCCGAATCCCGCCCCACAGCGAAAAGGCATTGCACCTCATCGAGCCCGGATACTCGCAGACGCAGACGATCACCGTCGGCGACGATTTCGGGAACGCCGAAGCGTTCGACCGCTTCGGCGATGCACGCGGCGTAGCGCTCCTGGCAGGAATTGAAGAAAACGAGCGCTTCCAGGGCTGGCCGCTGCGACCTCGACACATGAGACCTGAATTCGATCGTTTCCTGCATACCGCTCGCCCGTCCTGAACAGGAGCCCATCATGACCGCGAATTTCTGTTCTTGTCGAGCCTTTTTGATGCAGTCGACACGCGTAAGTCCTTGCTCCTGCAGGACAAAAATCGCGTCGTCGCGAAAAGGAGTCAGTCGCAGATGGCGCGCAAGTGCTTCATTTATCGACCTCTCGAGCAACGATCGAGCGGCTGCGCATCCCAGGCGTTGCGGCCAACGCACAGCCGAATCGCGATCAAGTGGATGGTCTTTGCCTGGCAATGTGAAGGAGTTCTAAGCTGACTTTCGCTCAGGGCGCAGCCGCGCCCTGACGAAAGTTTGAACTGATGCAAGTATTTACAGGTAAAAAACGGGAACTGGTTCGAGAGTAATCTGGACGCTTATTGTCAGATAGGCGCACTGCCGATTTTCGCTCTGCCCTGATCGACGCGTCTGCCCGCCCAAACCCAACAAAATAGGTCGGCGGGTCTTTCGATCACGGCACGCGCGTCGGGCGTGCCGCAGCTAACAATGGGTTCGTGGCCCGCCGGAAACTTGGGTTACAGGGGAATTGTCCATGGGCATCTTTGATCTTGGTCGATACAAGGGAATCGTTTTCGCCATTACCGGCTTCTTGTTGTTCACAGCGATCATCCTCGCAGTGAACCACGGCATGGTCGGCCAGTTCGACGATAGCGTCAGCGGCGTCAAGTTCCTTTCTCAACAACAAGCACAACCCCGGCTCGTCTACGAAAGCGGCGCGACCCTCGCAGACCGGCTGCAAAGCGGCGCAAGCATCGACGCCGAACTCGAAGCGCTGCGCGCCGCAGCCACTAAATTCGATCACAACTTGGGTTGGCTCGCGCGCCACCAAGTCATGAATGCGGACGGCGATGTCCTCACACTCGGTGCGCTCCGCAGCGATCAGGCGCAGGAACTCGTCGCCAATAGCACGAAGATCTGGGACGCATATAAATCCAAGCTCGACCCCATCTTGCGTTTCTCGGGTTCGCCGTATCCGACCGAAGCAGCTCCCGAAACGAATGGCGCCGCTGCAACCCAAGCAGAAGCCGCCAATGCGCTCAGTCCGCGCGGTCGCCGACTCGAAGCTGCGCTGACCGAACTGAATCAATACGCGGCCGCCGCTCATACGCAACTCGCCAACATGGCGGGTGAACTTGCGACGCTCGTCGAGCAAGACAGCTCCAAGCAAGCCACGGTGCTGCGCGCCATTCAGGTCGGCGGCATGATCGCCGCACTGTTGTTGCTCGGCGCGATCTTCTTCTACTTCGCTCGTAATCTACGCAAGGAAGAAGAAGTCGCGAATCGGGCGCGCAAGGAAACCCAAGACATTCTGCGCACAGTGAACGAAGGTCTGTTCCTGTTGGATAAGGACCTGAAGCTCGGTAGCGAGCGCTCGATGGCGCTCAACAATATTTTCCGCACCGAAGACTTCGCGAACATCACGTTCGATGAATTGCTGAAGCCGATCGTCCCAGAAAAAACTCTGCGCACCGCGATGGATTACGTGGCGCTGCTGTGGGGCGAACGCGTCAACGAAAAGCTCGTCAAGACGATCAACCCGCTGAACGAAGTCGAAGTGCACTTCGACAATCCCGCCGGTGGCTTCGACACCCACTTTCTCGAATTCGATTTCAACCGCGTGAAATCCGACGGCGCGCTGTCGCACTTGCTCGTCACCGTAAACGACGTCACCAAGCGTGTGATGTTGTCGCGCGAATTGCAGGAATCGCAGGAAAAGGCACAGGCGCAGCTCGATCTGCTGCTACGCATCCTGCACGTTGAGCCGGATAGCCTGACTGGATTCCTGAGCGACGCCGACGTGTCGCTGAAGATGGTGAACTCGATCCTCAAAGAGCCGGCGCGCGAGGAGTCCGCGTTCCGCGCGAAGATCGATGGCATCTATCGTCAAGTCCATGCAGTGAAGGGCGAAGCGGCGGCGCTGGGTTTGAAGACCGTCGAGCAGCGCGCGCATGCGTTCGAAGAATCGCTCAGCGATCTCAAAGGCCGCGCCTCGCTGTCGGGCAGCGACTTCCTGCCGCTCGTGGTCAAACTCGACGACCTGTTCAATCACTTGGCACAAGTGCGAGAAATGCTCGGTCGCCTCGTCGATCTCCATCAGGCGATCGCAAGCCGCCGTACTGCCGGTGCACCGCACATGGAAGCAGCGAAGGTCGACGCCTGGCTCGGCGGCGCGAACGACGCAACGATGCAAATGCAGTCGCTCTCAGCGACGAGCGAGCACAGCGAGCCTGCAGGTGTCGGTCTCGATCGCACGCTCGAGGATCTTGCGAGCCGCATTGCATCGACCCATCAGAAGCAGGTCGCGCTCAAATGCAAAGGCCTCGATAACGTGCCGGAAACTTATCGTCGCGCGGTCAAGGACATCACCATTCAATTGGTGCGTAACGCCGTCGTTCACGGTATCGAAACGCCGGATGAGCGCTCGCGTAACAACAAGACCGAAGTCGGCACGTTGGGCGTGGAATTCTCGCCGCGCGGCACCGAAGGCTTCGAACTTATCGTGCAGGACGACGGTCGCGGTCTACAGCTCGAGCGCATCAAGGAAGTCGCGATCGAGCGTGGTCTGATCACGCAAGCACAAGCGGCGATGCTCGATCCGCGGCAAACGATGGCGCTCATTTTCCGTCCCGGCTTCTCAACCGCTGATCGCGTCACGACCGACGCGGGACGCGGTGCGGGCATGGATCTCGTGCGCATCCTCGTCGCCGAGCTCGGCGGGCGCGTTGGTTTGGCATCAGCAGGCGGACGCTTCTCGAAGTTCAAGATCTGGCTGCCTGCGACTGAGCGCGCGGCTGCGTAATCCAATAAAAGGCTTCATCACAGAGGGACACCAATGGCGCTCGCAAACGCAACAGCTAAGCCGTTGACGAATGGCAAGCTCAAGCTCATGATCTGCGACGATTCGAATATCATCCGTCGCAAGATCGAACGTGAGTTGCAGATCGATCGTTTAGAGGTCATCGCAACTGCAGCAAATGGCAAGCTGGCCGTCGAAGCATTTCGTAAGGAACCGGCCGATGTCGTCACGATGGATATCACGATGCCCGAAATGGATGGCATCGAATGCGTCGAGAACTTGGTGAAGATCAAACCAGACGTTCTCATTCTGGTGATCTCGGCGCTATCGGATAAAGCCACTGCGATCGAGGCTTTAAAAAAGGGAGCGAACGGCTTTCTGTGCAAACCGTTCACAGACCGCCAGCTTACGGAGGCGCTGGAGGAACTGTTGAGGGGCGCAAACAATGATGACTAAAGTGGAATTGGAAACGTTCGTCGAAGGGACGACGCATTATTTCGCCACCGCAGCCAACCAACCGGCTTCCGTGGGATCGCCCTATATCGTTCAAGAAGGCAAACCGACCGTTCAGGAATTTACCGGGGTCATCAACATCGCAGGCAAGCGCCGCGGCGTTGTGTATTTCACGGCTTCGCGGCCCATGCTAACCGTCATGCTGATGCGCATGGGTGAAACCGAACTCACGCAAGAGAACATGTGCGATCTCGTCGGTGAGGTCGCCAACACGATCTCCGGTAATGCGCGACGTGATTTCGGCAAGGACTTCATGATTTCCGTACCGACCGTGCACGCGGGCGATCCGGAAAAAGTCGTCACTCCAGATAATCTTCGCTCGTTCGTCATTCCGATCAATTGGCGCAGTCATTCGGCGCAACTGGTCGTGTGCCTCGAGTGAGTCGGATGAGATGACGTGCAGCCGCGGGCGGATCGCAAGGACAGCGGCGCTTCGCGGTCGCACGCATCGTCACATACCGTCATCGTCTTGACCGAAGATCCGGCGCTTCTCGCAACGTTGCGAGAAGCATCGGCTGCTACCCATCACCTCCTTCACGCACCGACTCTGCAAGCTGCCGTCGATATGCTCAGCGATGGGCAAAGCGGCATGCTCATCATCGATGTTGCGTTGATCGGTGATGACATCGAAGCGCTCGCCAGTCGGCTGCACGCGCAGTTTCCGTTGGCACTGTTGCTTGCCACCGGACAACGCGCCGAACTACAAGCCGTCGCCGGCTTGATCGGCAGCGGTCGCATCTATCGTTTCTTGCACAAACCCATTTCGCCCGGTCGCGCCGAAGCATTTTTGACGAGCGCCACACGACGTCATGCCGAGTTGCTTTCACGCGCTACGCGGCCACGATTTTCCGCTGCGATGGCATCGTCGCGCCACCGTCTGTACGCACTCACTGCATTACTGCTGCTCGTGGTGGGTGCCAGTCTTTGGTGGTGGATGGACAGCGGGCGCGATCCGATGTCCTCGGCGCTCGAGCCCGCTACTCCTTCTGCTGAATCCGAGTCGCCTACAACCGCATCGGCTGCGCCTCAAGCGGCGTCCGGCGACGACAGCCGCCGCACCGCGCCCACCACGGCGGACGCACGCAGTGCGGCACCGACAGCACCCGCAACGCCACGCACGGCCGCACGTTCCGAGCGCGCGCCCACACCGCAAGCGGCGACACCCCATGTCGATCTCGCGCGCGCCTTTCTCGCCGCTAATCAATTGATCGAGCCGCCCGATGCGAGCGCGCTGGACTCGTTGCGTAAAGCTCGCGCCGCTGACGAGAACGAGAGTGCGATCCAGATCGTGGCGACGGACTTGGGCACTCGTCTGCTCAACCAGGCGCTCGCGGCGCTCGACGTAAATGATCTCGAGGGCGCGCAGCGCGCCTTCGCCGCTGCACTGAGTATCGATCGCGAACTCGAAGCGGCGCTGCCGGACTTGGCGCAAGTGGCAGCGCGCATCGATGCCGCTGAGTCGACATCCCGCCAAGCCGACGTCGGCGCACTCGTTGCACGCGCAGCGCAGCTGCGCCAGAGCGGCCAACTACTCGAACCGGCTGGCGACAATGCATTAGAAGCGCTGCAAGCGGCACGCGACGTAGATGAAGCTGCAACAGAGGTGCAGATCGAAGCACGCCAGCTTTCATTTGCACTGCTGGAGCATGCACGCACTGCACTTGCAGCAGGCGATATCGATCGCGCGGATATCCTCGTGTTGCGCGCCGAACAAGCGATGAGCGGATTACCGCAAGCGCGTGCTCTGCGTGAGCAGATCGGCGCCGCCCGAGCACAACGCGAAGAAAGCGCGGTCTTGCAGGCGGCGAGTCTGCCGCGCACACGTGAAGTGCCGGCGGTGTATCCGCGCGATGCGTTATTGAAATCGCTCGAAGGATGGGTCGATCTCGAGTTCACGATCTCGCCCACCGGCGTGCCGCTCGACGTACACGTCAAAGATTCGAGCCGACCGCGCACCTTCGATAACGCTGCGATCCAGGCGCTGCGTCAATGGCGCTTCGAACCGATCATGCAGGGCGGCGAAGCCCGCGCGCGACGCGCAGTGTTGCGGATGGAGTTTCGGTTGGAGGGAAGGTGAGATTGCGGGGTTCTGTGCCGCTCTATGAGCGTGCAGCGCCGTGTAGGCATGAAGACCTGTGATTCGTGTAGGCGTGTGAACGTGTAGACGTGGAGACCCCGGCCTTCGGCCTTCATTTACACGTTCACACGTTTACACGGCTCACTTACACGTTCACACGACATGCAAGGCGAAGACGCCCCGGACGCCTGGGCGTACAGGACGACTCAAGAAGCCACCTTCCCGCCAGTCATCCGCTCATAACGCTTACCGAGCCAGAAGCCCAAACCGGCCCAGAGGAGCGCGACGCCAGCGCCGATCGTCGCGATCAGCGACGGACCGAAGCCGGCGCCCTCCATCAGCTTGTTGATCTGCGCGATGATCGCATCGGAGCCGCGATACACCGGGACGTCGACGGTGTTCTTCGCTTTGTATTTGGTTTCTTTGTCCAAGGGTGCCCAGAGCATTTCGCGGCCTGGACGCACGAAGGCGTATTCCATCGCGCGCCGACCGATCACGACGACCGCGAGAACAGCGAGCGTGCCAGTCGCCGCCAACAGCGCGAAACCGCCCACCATGATGAGCGGCACGACCGTCACGAGCGCGATGACACCAAAACGCTTCGCGATACGTCCGGTCAGAAAGATCTGCGAGACCACCGTGAGCGTCTGCACCACCCAATCGAAGCGGGCGAAGATGCGCGTGCGATCCGTGATCTCTGGATAGTTCACTTCGACCAAGCGGAGTTGTTCGAAGTACAGCAGCGTGTTTACCGTCGAGATGAAGAACACGAACAGCGCGATGCCGAGGATGTAGGGCGACTTCAGAATCAGCGTCACGCCAGCGAAGATGTTGCCGCCGATCGGTCGCTCCTCGGCCTTCGTTTCGGCGGTGGCGCGATCGTGCCAGATGCGCAGCAAGGCGCGCTGGCACACGATCGCCGCCGTGAAGAATGCCGCCCCCATGAACAAGATGCCGCTATTGCCGATCGTGTTTGCGGCCGTGTCTGAAATGAAAGGTCCAGTGAGCGCCCCTGCGCTGCCACCGGCGGCAATGACACCAAACAAGCGTTTCGTCTGGCCGCTGTCGAACAGCTCCAACAGGAAACTCCAGAACACCGACAGCAGGAACAGATTGACGACGCTGATGAGCACATAGAAAGACTTGCCGATCAATGGATCGACCTGATCCCCGCGCAAGCCGAACGCGGTGATGATCAACGCAATAGCGACGACCCCATACATCGCTGGCAAGAACGTGCTGCGTCGAAACTTCGCAACGACCGAGCCGTAAAGCGGGATGATCAGAATCGCTGCAAGCGAGGTAATGATCCACAGGTCGGCGGTTTGATCGCGTCCGATGATCGTCGCGATCGTCTCGCGCACGGGGCGCACCGCGAAGTAACCTGCCCACATGAAAAAGAACAACAGGAACGCGGCCACCACGGCAGGCAACTCGCGCGGTTCGATCGTCGCGACACGCGACAAAGCGCGCCCCAAAGCCGAAGACGGGTCTGAGTTCGGGTTGTTGTTGCTTGCCATTGACCGTCCTCACGCAAAGTGGGACGGATTGTAGGCTCGGCTCGCGGCGTGATGACACTCCGCGACGCAAAGTTAATCGCCGCAGACGCGGCGATCGAGAATCGAACTAAGCGTCGTCCCCGCAGTGTGTAAAGCAGGGACGACGCGCAGCAAGGACGTTACTGAATCGTCTTGCTCGCCACACCCGAATTCGAGCTTTCGACGCCAGCTGAATTGAAAGCGCGCACCGCGAAATACCACGTGCCTGCCGTCAAGTTCTCGATCACGTAGGTCGTCGTACCGGTGTTCGAGAGCGTGACAGTGCGATCGAGCGAGTTCCGATTCGTGCCGTAGACGATGCGATAGCCCGCAAGATTCGTCAGACCACTGCCATCGGTGTTCTGCGTGGGCGCTTGCCAGCTGACCGTCGCAGAGCCCGTAACCGGCGGTGGCGGTGGTGGCGGCGGCGTGGGCGCAGGCGCTGCGGCAACCGCGATCGAGAATGCAGGCAACGAGACATTCGTGGTGCCATCGCTCACGCGGATGACGATATTTCTCGCCGTGCCGGCCGCGGTCGGCGTTCCCGACAAACGGCCGGTCGCCGTGTTGAAGGTCGCCCAGCTCGGCGCATTCTGAATCGACCACGCAAGCCGATCGTCGTCAGGATCGCTTGCCGACGGCTGGAAGGTGTAGGCAGTACCGACCGTCGCCGTCGTGGCAGGCGTGCCGCTGATGGTCGGGGCGCGATTCGGCGCAGGCGCCGGTGCAGGCGCGGCGCTGACGACGATCGAGAAGGTGGCAAGCGTCGCGGTCTCGCGGCCGTCGCTCACGCGAATACGGATATTCGAGTAGGTGCCGACGTTCGATGCGTTCGGTGTACCGGACAGCCGCCCGGTAGCGGTCGAGAAGTTCGCCCACGTTGGCCGGTTCGTGATGCTGTAGGTGAGCGAATCGCCATCCGGGTCGCTTGCGGCCGGTTGAAACGAATACTGTTGACCCGCTTGCACCGACGTCGCAGGCGTACCGCTAATGCGAGGCGGCTGATTCACGGGGCCGCGCACTTGGATTGCGAACGGCGGCAGCAACGTCGTTGCCTTGCCATCGTTCACGCTGATCTGAATGTTCGAATACGTACCGACGTTGCCTGCCGAGGGCGTGCCGCTCAATTGTCCGCTGGCGGAATCGAAGCGGGTCCACGCCGGACGATTGGAGATCGAGAACGTCAACGAGT
The DNA here is from genome assembly GCA_964543105.1 of uncultured Steroidobacteraceae bacterium. Classification (GTDB taxonomy): domain Bacteria; phylum Pseudomonadota; class Gammaproteobacteria; order Steroidobacterales; family Steroidobacteraceae; genus Steroidobacter. The sequence goes on along the minus strand of CAZIXV010000055.1, from coordinate 2,525 downwards.
CACCTTCGGCATCGAGCGCCTGGGGAGCGAACTGATAAATGACCCCCACGTCCGCGACGCTCGAAGGCACGCCCGTGATCGTCGGCGGCGTATTGGACGCGGGCGGCGGCGGCGCAGCCGTGACGGTGATACGAAACGGACCGATCGAGCGCAGCTCACGTCCGTCAGTGACGCTGATCGTGATGTCTCCGCTTTGGCCGACGTGATTCGCCGCCGGCGTGCCGGTCAATGCGCCGGTTTCGACATTGAACTGCGCCCACGTGGGGCGATTCGTAATTTCAAATTCGAGGAAATCATCGTCCTCGTCCGAAGCGACCGGCGTGAACGTATATGGCTTGCCAACTTGTACGGTGGAGGAAGGAATGCCGCTGATTTCCGGCGCGTGATTGGTGGGCTCGGGCGGCGGCACTTGGGTGGACGGCGCACTCGGCGATGGCGAGCCGCCACCGATCGGGATGGACGGTGCTGGACTGTCGTCCGAGCCGCCGCCCAAACAGCCTGCGAGCGCTGTGCTGGCGATGAGCACGAGCGGCCAACGCGACAAGCCTCGGCAAACCTGAGCAAAACTCGAGCTATGCATGCTCACACCTTTTCGATTCATAGCGGTCGTGCATCACACGCGATCGCGTGAAGCACGGGATCCAAAAGTCGAAAGGGCAATGACGCGGCCGACGATCGAGCGCATCGATCGTGCGAAAGAGCGAACTGCGGTACACGCGGCGGTGGCGTATACAAGCGATTCGATTGGCAACCCCGCTGTCGTAAGACATACGTCTCGTAGACCGGTGGCTTTGCGTCCCCGCCTTTCGACGGGTTTGCCGTTTTCAATTGCGCTGCTCCCATTCTTCTTCTGCAAACATTGCGCGAGTGAGCCGTGAGGCTGCATCTCGGCAAGCCCGACAAGGGATGGCGCAAACCTGCATGAACTGCAGTGAGTGACGGCGAGACTCGATGTCTGCGCCGGCAGCCCCGCTATCCTCACGCGTGATGCGCTCATTCGGACCGGAGGCTTTGCGTCCCCATCTCGCGACGGGTTTGCCCTTGAGAAGCGTGGTCGAGTAAACCCGAGCGAAAACGCCTTTGCAATTGTCGTTGTGCAACGACATTGCTTGCACAAAAACGCGAGGTTCACATAAGTGCGCCAGCGTTACGCCAGCCACGTGTCCTCAAGAAAAAATCCTCTCCCGCCGCAGCGGGAGAGGATTGATACGAAGCGTTATTGCGTCGTTCGTCGGCGCTGAATCACTTCACGACTTTCGAGACGACATTCGAATTTGCGCTTTCCGCACCATTGCTGGTGTACGCGCGCACCGTGAAGTAGTAGGTCGAGGGCGCGAGACCTTCGATCATGTACGTCGAGATACCGGCGCTGCTCACTTGCACTGTCTTCGTCAAAGCCGAAGCGCTCGTGCCGTAGTAGATGCGATAGCCCGCAAGATTCGTGAGCGTGCTGCCATCCGTATTGCGCGTCGGTGGCACCCAAGACAGCGTCGCGGCACCGACGGTAGGCGCAGGCGGAGCCGCCTTCGGCGCAACGACGATCGAGAACGCTGGCAACTTCGTCGTCGCCTTACCATCACTGACGCTGATCACAATGTTCGCGTGCGTCGCCGCCGCCGAAGGCGTGCCACTCAGGCGTCCCGTCGTGGTGCTGAAAGACGCCCAGCTCGGCTTGTTTTGAATCGAGAAGCCCAGCGAGTCGTTGTTGGCATCCTTAGCCAGTGGCAGGAATCTGGTAGCCCGACCAACGGTCGCATTCTTGCTCGGCGTGCCGCTGATCGTCGGCGCGGTGTTCGCCGTCGTTTGCCACGCCTTCACGGAGAAAGCCTTCAGCGACGCTTTGGACTTGCCATCGCTCACACTGATGATGATGTTCGACCAAGTTCCGACGGTTTTCGCTTGACCGCTCAAACGGCCGGTCCTGGTATCGAACGACATCCAAGAAGGTTTATTCGCAACCGAGAAGGTGAGCTTGTCGCCATCTGCATCGCGAGCAGATGGGGTCCACGACCACCAGTTGCCGACTTGCACCGTATTCGAATACGGCTGGCCGGAAATCACCGGCGCTGCGGCCATCGCAAGCGAACCGGTTAACAGCAGCGCAGAGCCGACAATCAGGCGTGCGCGCAAAGCATTCACTGCAAAGACACTGGGCATTCGAAGATCTCCGTAACGCGAAATTCCCGTCGCTGCGCTTCTCTGCGCGAGCGACACTGCTATCGCTCAAGGGAAGATCTGCGTTACGGCTGTTTGCGCTGCGAATGCAGCCTCAGCCCGATGCTCACTTCACGCACTCAGCAACTCTGAGTGCGGCAACCCCGCTATCCGCGATGACGAATCACCGTAAGGACCGGAGGCTTTGCGCCGCCATGTCACCATGGCTTTGCCCTTGCTCGACGGTGTGCATTCTGCTCAGCGCCGAGCATTTGACATATCGGACTGCCCCGCATCGCAGCGCGGCAGATGCACGGCATGCGAGGTAGGGGAGAATGGTAGGAGCTCACAGGGGAAGGCGTAGGCGGGAG
>CAZIXV010000054.1:0-16831 GCA_964543105.1 uncultured Steroidobacteraceae bacterium | reverse complement strand
GCGCAAGGGCAGTGGCCCGATCTCGATATCGCAGGCGAATTGGATGGACGCAACCTGGAGTTCGGGACGGTGTTGCGCGCTGAATCGTTGACGATGCAATGGGATATCGTGCGACCGACCGAACCGTCCGGTACCGCGACACTGCGAGCCGAAAATCTTGCTGCGAGCGGCTTCGAGTTCGAAACCGTGCGTGCGCAAGTCGAAGGCGACATGCAGCGGCATACGCTGGATTTCGACGCGACAGGGACACCATTGGCCACGGCATTCTTCGTGGAAGGTTCGCTGCAGGAGCAAGCATGGGATGGCACGATCGAGCGGTTGTTGCTCGATGTCGAACAGGCGGCGCGCCTGACGCTGCAAGCGCCGGTGCAGGTTCAATACTCGCCAGAGCGAGTCCAGCTGTCGCAGGCGTGTCTCGCCGACGGCGATATTCGCCTTTGTGTGCAGGCGCAGCGCGAAGCCAGCGGTGTCATGAATGTCGTGTACAGCTTGGAAGATGTGCCGCTCGGACTTGCGAATGCCTTCCTGCCGCCTTCCATGCCGCTGTCCCTCGCGGGCTCGCTCGACGGCAATGGCGATATCGCAAGTGATGCTGCCGGTGAATTCTCGGGACACGCGGAGATTCGTTCAGCGAGCGGCGAGATCAGTCGGCAGCTCGTGGACGACGCCGACCCCGAGGTGCTACTGACGTATGCGGATTTGAACCTCACCGCCGATCTTGCCGGCGCCGACGCACGCGCACAGCTCAGCGCGCGCTTGGACGAGTCCGGCGCGCTGAACGGACAGGTTGCGCTGCAAGGGCTCAATGAAGCAGCAACGAACATCGAAGGCGAATTGTCCGCGAGCTTGCCCAGCTTGCGTGTCATCGAAGTGTTTGCGCCGCAGCTCGTAAATGTGCAAGGCCGTGCGGCATTGAATGCCAATGTGCGCGGTGCACTCGATGCACCGCAAGTCAGCGGCGAATTTCGGGTCGACGAGCTGGGCATGGACGTGCCCGTTGCCGGTTTGCGATTGCGAGAGGGAAGCTTCAGCGTGACGCCGATCGCCGCGGATCGCTTTCGTCTTGCGGGCGGGATCCGATCCGGCGAGGGGCGTGCAGAGTTCCAGGGTGAAGCAACGACTGCGGGTACCGTTGAGATGACGTTGTCCGGGAAGCAATTTCAAGCCGCGGACATTCCGAGTGCGAACGTCGTCATCGATCCGAACCTCGAGTTCACCCGCTCGGAAACCGGCATGCGACTCGCGGGTTCGGTGCATCTACCGAAAGCGGCGATCGATATTCAAAAACTGCCGCAGAACGAGCGTACCCAAGGAATGTCGCCGGACGTCGTCATCATCGATGCGCAGCCGAAAGACGAAGAGGAAGCCGAGTCGATGCCACTGACCGCCGAGATCAAACTGACGTTTGGCGAGGCGGTCACGATCGTCGGGTACGGATTGGACGCGCGTGTCGCAGGCCAACTTGCGGTGCGCGAGCAACCCGGCTCGCCGACGACGGGTTCGGGTGAGGTTCGCGTCGAAGGCACCTACAAGGCGTATGGTCAGGACTTAACGATTCGCCAAGGTCAGCTCTTATTCGCGGGCACGCCGCTCGATAATCCGCGCTTGAGCATCGTAGCGGTACGCGAGCTCGATGAAGTCACGACCGGCTTGCGAGTGAGCGGCTCAGCACAAAACCCGATTCTGACGGTGTTCTCGGATCCGCCCATGGGCCAATCCGATGCGCTCGCATATCTCGTGACCGGAAAACCGTTGAGTGAAGTCGGCCAAGGTGATGCGGACGAAGGCGACATGCTGCAATCGGCGGCGCGTTCACTCGGCACCGCAGCCGGCGGACTCATTGCGAAGAATATCGGCCAGCGATTGGGTGTGGATGAATTCGGCATTAAAGACAGCGAAGCGATCGGCGGCGCCGCGCTCACCGTCGGCCAATACCTCTCGCCACGTTTGTATCTGAGCTATGGCGTCGGTCTGTTCGAGCCCGGCGAAGTCATCACGCTGCGCTACAAGCTTACGAGCAACCTCGCCTTCGAAGCCATGAACGGCCCGGAAGATTCGCGCGCGGGCGTGGAATATCGGATGGAAAGATGACGGAAAGGAAGGCGATGGGCGATGGGCGATAGCGGATGGTCCGACATTGCGTAGACGCCTAGACGTTTACACGCCTGGACGCGCGGACGATACCGAATAACCTCTTGCCCATCACCCATCACCCATCACCCATCACCCATCACCCATCATGCAGCCCTGGGTCCTCAAATCAATGCAACGCTGGCCGAACGTGCCGGCACTGTTCGGCTGGCTGCGGCTCGATCGCCGCGGGCGTTGGCTCGTGCAAGGCGAAACGATTTCGCACCCGCGCATCATCGAGACGATCAATCTCAACTACGGCCGCGATGAACACGGACGCTGGTATTTCCAGAACGGCCCGCAACGCGGCTACATGGAATTGGAATACGCGCCGTTCGTGCTGCGGCGCGAATCGGATGAATTCGTTACCCACAACGGTTTACGCGTCGAGCGTGCGATGCAGGCGATCCTCGATGAAGCCGGCACGCTGTGTCTATCAACCGAGCACGGACTGGGAGAAGTGTACGGCGGCGATCTGGATTGGGTGCTCGAGCGCTTGAGCGTCGACGACAAGTCCATCGATGAGGAAGACATCGCGGCCATCCTGGAACAGCCTTCGCGCACCGAGACGGATGCCGTTCTCGCGCTCGGCCGGGCGCGCTTGCCGGTCGTGCGCGTCGACAGCGACGATTTACCTGAGATGTTCGATTTTGTTCGCGACCCCCAGCCGCGCGAGGGTGAACGCGTCTCGACGAACGCCCCGGATTGATGCGCTGCCCGAATGAAGCGGTAGCTATGTCGAACGCATCTGCCCTTAAAACTTCTTGATCCGCCTGCCCCGCGCGGCTGCGCATACTGCCAACCCTCAATTCGTCGCGGCAGGGGGAGTCTCATGATCGACGCAGGGCGCATCCGTACCTCGCAATTTCAACTGAAGCGCTGGCTCGTGCTCGTCAGCGCCGCGCTCTTGGCAGCGTGCGCCGGCACGAGCACTGCTCCCACCGCGAAGGGCCCGGCGTGGCCGACACTCGCCGATGTCGCGCCGGCCGAGACCGGCTTCAGCGCCGCAGGGCTCGCGAAGCTCGACGCGCGCATGAAGGAGGCGGTCGATAAGGGCGAGGTGTCCGGGATCATCACGCTGCTCGCACGCCACGGCGAAGTCGCGCATTACCAGGCACATGGCGTGCAATCGTTCGAAACCGGCGTGCCGATGAGCGATAAGACGCTGTTTCGCATCTACTCGATGACGAAGCCCGTCACGGGCGTCGCGATGATGCAGCTCTACGAAAAAGGCCTGTGGAAGCTCGACGATCCGATCACGAAATTCCTGCCGGAGTTTTCCAATCTGCAAGTCCTGAAGAGCAAGGACGCAGGTTTGCAGCCGGCGAAACGCACGCCGACCATGAAGGAACTAATGACGCATACCGCCGGCTTCGGTTACGGCCTGTCGCAATTCCATCCGGTCGATCAGATGTTCGCGAAAGAGAACCCGCTCGGAAAGCCGGACATGAAATCGATGGTGGATGCGGTCGCGAGAATCCCGCTGCTCGATCAACCCGGCACGCGCTGGTCGTATTCGATCGCGGTCGACCTGCAAGGCGCCATTGTCGAGCGTCTCTCGGGCAAGACCTTCGGCGAATACTTAAAAGAAAACATCTTCGAGCCGCTGCACATGAACGACACGACGTTCTTTGTCGCGCCGGATCAGCAGGCGCGCGTCGCAACCGTTTATCAATGGGACCGCTCGGCCGGCAAGCTCGCACCGCTTCCCGATTCGCCCGGCCGCGGTTTCTTCAAGGCTGATCATGTCGAGTCAGGTGGTGGCGGTCTGGTTTCATCGATGCACGACTACGCGCGCTTCGCCCAAATGCTCTTGAACAAGGGCACGCTCGATGGCGCGCAGATTCTGCAACCTGAAACCGTCGAGCTCATGACCCAGAATCACACCGGCGATCTGCGCGTGGGGTTCGATGGCAACGCGGCGACGAGCGGCAGTTCAGGGTCGGGCTTTGGCCTCGATTTCTCGGTGATCTACGATCCGGCCGCGGCGAAGACCCAGCAGGGCAAAGGCTCGTTCTCATGGTTCGGCATCGCCGGCACCTGGTTCTGGGTCGATCCGACGAATGACCTGTTCTTCGTCGGCATGATCCAACGCCGCGGTGGAGCAGGGGCCGGCGCGGTCAATTTCCGCAACGAGTCGGTGAAGCTCGTCTACGACGCATTGGAGAAATAAGCGTCGCATGCATTGAACTACGACCGCTTCGACGCGTTGCGCAAGCGAGAACTTCTCACTCGAGCGTGAGGTGGAGCATGCGTAGCGCGTTTCGGATGGTTGTAGCGATGGCCGTACTCACCTTCGCCGCGCAGTCGCCGGCGGCGGAGGCGCAGTACGACACGGCACGGGATCAACGCATCGAAGAGTTTCTACGCAGTCGCACCGGTTCATGGCGCGACATGAACGTTCCCGAAGTCGATGGCCGCACGCTGCGCGATTTGATCGTCACGCACGGCTATCGCCATGCGCTGGAGATCGGAACCTCCACCGGCCATTCGGCCATCTGGATTGCATGGGGACTGAGCAAAACCGGCGGGAAGCTGATCACGGTCGAAGTCGATGAGGCCCGGCATCGCGAGGCGCTCGAGAATTTCAAAGCGGCCGGCGTTGCCGACTACATCGATGCGCGCCTGGCCGACGCACACGAACTCGTCCCGAAACTCGAGGGCCCGTTCGATTTCGTGTTCTCGGATGCGGACAAGGATTGGTACAAGAATTATTTCGTCGCCGTGTGGCCGAAGATGCAACCCGGCGGCTGCTTCACGGCGCACAACATTTCGATGCGCTCGCGCGGCATCGATGAATTCATGACGCATGTGCGCAGCGTGTCGGACGCACAAACGCGTGTCGATAACAGCAGCCGCGCCGGTTTGTCGATCACCTGCAAGCAAACGCAGTAACGCATTCGGCATCGCGCGAGCGCACAATGGCGCGATGCTGACGGACCCGCTCTTTTATTTTCTCGCGATCCCTGCGGTCATCTTGATGGGCTTGGCAAAGGGCGGCTTTGCCGGCGTTGGTGCCCTCGCGATGCCGATGCTTGCCCTCGTCATCTCACCGGTGCAAGCCGCCGCCATCTTGCTTCCCGTGCTGATCGTGCAAGACGTCGTGGGTGTCTGGGCGTTTCGTAAAGCATGGGATCGCAGCGTCTTGCTGCTCATGATTCCCACGGCGATCGTCGGCATCGTGCTGGGTTACTTGCTTGCCGCAAAGGTGTCGGTCGAAGCCGTGCTCGCAGCATTGGGCGCAATCGCGATCACGTTCGCCGTATACCGCTTGTGGAGTGCGCGAGGCGGTCGCGTCGCAGCGCCTCGGGATGCATCGCCGCTGCTCGGCGCAGTGCTGGGTGTGGCCGCGGGTTTCACCTCGCAGGTCGCGCATGCGGGTCAGCCACCCTTCCAAATGTGGGTCTTGCCCAAACGTTTTCCGCCGCCCGTGCTGGTTGGCACCACCGCGATCTTCTTCGCGGTGATCAACTGGTTGAAGGTGCCTCCCTATTTCGCGCTCGGTCAGTTCACGCGCGAGAACTTGCTGACGGCCGCGGCTCTGACACCGGTCGCGATCGCATCGACCCTCGCTGGTGTGTGGCTCATCCGCCGGGTCAATGCCGAGAAGTTCTACACGCTCATCTATGTGCTCATGATCGTCGTGGGCGTGCAGTTGTTGTGGGAGGCGTTCTCGAGCGCCGGCTAGCGATCGCGAACGAAGTAAGATGAATTCTCTCGATCACCAGAGTCACGGCACGCCATGAACGACAAAGAAATCCGCCGCATCCAAGCTGTCTTCGCATCGCGCCTCGACACGCTGAATCATCTGCTCAACAGAGCTAAAGCGGCCTATGGTCAAGACACGGCATTCATCGATCTGCGTATGGCGCCGGACATGCATCCGTTGGGGACACAAGTGGCGTTCACGTGCAATCAGCCACGAAATTTCGCGCTGTGGTGTGTCGGTAAACCCGCAGACAATCTCGATCTGAACGTCACAAGCCTGGCGCAGGCGCGCAGCTACGTTGCGCAAACAAAGGCGCTGGTTCTCGAGGCGAGCTGCGATGACGCGAGGCTCGATGAACTAACTCGCATCGACCTGCAGCCTGGGCTGTATGCCGAATTCACTGGGTCGGTTTACGTCAATGAGTTCTTGCTGCCGAACTTCTATTTTCATCTCGTGACGGTGTACGCCATCCTGAGAATGGCAGGGCTCGATCTCGGCAAGCACGACTACATGCAGCACCTACTGCCGTTTCTGCGGCAGGCCGCTATCCCTGGGAAGTAGCCGTCGGGCCGCTGCAAGCGAGACACCGGGATCTCTCTCATGAACTCGCGTGCGTCGTCGTGGGTCTGCGCAAAGTGTATCGGGACATCGGCAAACAACTGGCTGTACTCCCCCCGACGCAACTCGAATAGGCTCCCGGAATGAAACACCGCATCTTCAAGCTCGACGCGTTTACGACGCGTCGGTTTGCCGGCAACCCGGCTGCCGTATTGCCGCTCGAGATGTTTCCGGATGCATCGCTGATGCAGGCGATTGCGGCGGAGAACAATCTTCCGGAAACAGCATTCATCGTGCGCGATGGCGACGACTATTCCATCCGATGGTTCACACCGACGATGGAAGTGCCGTTCTGCGGTCACGCGACGCTTGCGAGCGCCGCTGTCGTGATGGAACGCCTCGAGCCGTCGCGTGAACACGTGACGTTTCGATCCGCGAGTGGCCCGTTGATCGTCAAGCGTCGTGGGCGCGGATACACGATGAACTTCCCCGCAAGAACGCTTCAGCGGCTCGAGCTCCTCGACGAGCTCACAGACATGCTCGGCGGGACGCCATCAGAGCTCTACTGCGACAACTTAAATAACTACATCGCGATCTTCGACGAGGCTGCGACGGTCCGAAGGTTGCAACCCGATCTCGCAGCGATTGCTCGCTTGGATCGTATCGGGGTGATCGTGACTGCCCCAGGCGATGCCGGCTACGACATCGTCAGCCGCTACTTCGCGCCGGCGAAAGGGATTCCCGAAGACCCCGTGACCGGCGGTGCGCATTGCGCGCTGACTCCGCTTTGGACGCACCGTCTCGGGCGCAATGAGTTGCGCGCGTACCAAGCGTCCGCACGTGGAGGCGAGATGCGCTGTCAGCTGTTGGGCGACCGCGTGGAGTTGCAAGGCGACGTCGTGTTCTATCTCGAAGGCGAGGTAGAGCTTTAAGGCGAACGATCATTCCTTGATGAATCGACGCGCGACGTCGAGATCGCATTTATCTCGCTCGAAGCGAGCGAGCGGGTTGTACGAGAGCTGGACTTGTCCCTTCCTGGGTTCAGAAAGATACTCGGGATCCATCGCTTCGAAGGCGTACGTGAGGCTCTTGCCGTCGGTGCTCAACGTGAAGCGCTCTATCAATTGCTTCTGCGGACCCGATGGAACCGCACTGCCAATGCCGTTGCCACCGCCGTTGCCCGAGCCGTGATAGGCGAAGTGAGTCGTATCGACGACGAGCGTCTCGCCCTCCCACCAACCGATCGAATGCCCTTGGATCGACGGCCGTGCACCTGCATGCGAACGTGACTTCATGTCGATCGTGCGCCGCGATCCCTCCGCTTCAGTCTCGAGATAAATGATCTCGTCGCTCACAGTGATGCGGATGAGATCGGGACTGAGAATCGCATTCGGTGCCGGAGATGGAATGCAGTTGCTCGTCGGTGCCGTCTCTTCGTCGAATCTATCGAGAGCCGCCGCACCTTGCGCGGTGAGCTTCGATCGCGGCGGACTTGCGCCCACGCCGATCGTCCGCAAGTTGACTGCCATCGACCATTGCCCATGCAAACTCGCCGCTCTGCCGGCATCCTTCGGCGCGCCCAGCTTCACGAAGTCCTGTAACGATAACAACGTCTCGCCGCCACGCTGAACGACGTAGGGGAATAAGTCCTTGTGGCGAGCGTCTTTGGCTGGATACCCCTTCACCGTGAGGACGTCGCCGATACGCAGGCTGTCGCGCCCGAGACCTGCGCGCCTCATGATCGAAGGAGGTGCAGCCTCGATTTCCCACTCGATTCGCTCGCCGGCATCTGTCGTTTGCTCGATATAAATGTAGACGTGCGGATTGGCCCATTGGAACTTCGTGACCGGACCGGTGATGGACACGACTGTCTTCATGTCATAGGCGGATGGGCTGTGATGTGCCTGCGAGACGCTCGCCAGTAGCAGCGAAGTCAGAGCAACGCACACGAGGTTCGATCGTCGAACGAAGGAATGCATGGCGGGCTCCTTACGGGTAGAGCATTGAGATCGTGATGGATCGGCTCGCGTCGATTTGCATCGCGCTTGCAGCAAAGCTCGGTCGCCCGGTCGCACCGTTATTCGCGGCGAAGCCCTCGCCGGTGCTGAATTGGCTGTCTTCGTTCAGATCGTGGAGTGCCGCAACAGCAAATGTGCCGGCCTTGAGATGCTTGAATCGAACAGTGACGCTGTCGCCGGTGACGGGTGCGATGACGGTGCGCTTCGCCGACTCTGGAAACCGGTCGGCATCCTCATTCAGCATGACGATCAGCACGCCTTGCGTAGATTTCAGGTTGTCGACCGTGACTTCGATCTGCAGTCCGTCGGTTGCATCCGTGAAATCGCTCGGCGTGACGGCAGCGCGGCATTCGGGCGTAATGTCGGCACGCCGCTCCTGCAAGCATTGGACAACGCGACCGCCGCCCGGCTTGGTGCCGCCGCAATGAACGGGGATGTCGATGGCACAGTGGACGAGGTCTCGCCCCGCAAACTCCTCCTGCGCAATGACCGGACCGGTGAAAGCGATGCAGGCGAGTGGTAGAAATCGAAGGCGACGGTTCATCGATGGCTCCGCAACTTGCAGTTAAAAAAGGGCGTCTCAAGCGTTCTGCCGGATCCAAGCGTCGGCATTGATCAAAGCGCGACGCTCATGGCATTGCGACTCGATCAGACCCGACCAGGTGACGCGTGCGAAAGGACGAGAATCGAACCGATGGCTGACTTTTTGCTGACGGACCGGGAATGAGCACGCACCAGAACCAAGAAAACGCCGGGAGACCCATCGAGCTGGCGCAGGAAGGCAATTTCTCGCTCGGCAGAATGCTCGTTCGTCCGTCGCGTCGCGAAATCGAAATCGATGGGTCGGCGGATACGATCGAGCCAAGGGTCATGCAGGTGCTGATTGCGCTCGCACGGCGCTCCGGCGAGGTCGTTTCACGCGAGCAACTCACCGAGTTATGTTGGGCCGGCCGTTTCGTCAGCGAGGATGCGATCAATCGCAGTATGACGAAGGTGCGCAAGCTCGCCTCGCCAAGTTCGTTCACGCTCGAGACGATTCCGCGCGTGGGCTATCGCCTGGTTCCGGCAGACGTTCCGCAGACCGCGTCTACGCAGATGCCGCCGTCAGCAGAACCTGCAACAGCGCGGCCGCTCGATGTCGCGAAGACGCCCGGCCCTCGGCGTCGCCGTTGGATGCGCTGGGCCGTCGGGGCCGGCGTGCTCCTGTTGTTGATGATCATCGGCGGTTCGATCGGCTTCTATTTGCAAATGAGCAGGCCCTACTTCGCGGTTCTTCCCTTCGATGTCGTCGGCGCCGATCCGCGCGCGTCGACGCTCGCGGCCGCAATTCATGGCGCAGTGACAACGCAATTGCGAACGCAGGGCTACAAGCTCGTGCCGCAGAACGTCACGGCCGACTACGGCGGTGAGCGGAAATCTGCTGCCGCGAAGGACTTCGATGCGCGCTATTTCATCGACGGCTCCGTGCATGTCGAGCGCGACCGGGTGCGTGTTGCCGCCCGTATCGATGCAGCCGGTCGCGTCAGCGTGTGGTCACACGAATTCAAGCTCGATGCTGCCGAGCTCGCATCCGCTCCCGAGCACATCGCGATGACGATGTCTGCCTTGTTCAACCCGGGCGTGCGCATGCTGTTCGACAATCCGCCGCAAGCGACCGCGACGATCATGCGCATCGGCTCGCGCATGCGCGCAGGCGATGATCTCGGTGCGTACGCCGCGGCCCGCGAAGCCTGGCGGCAGTCGCCCAAGACGCGGCTTTTTGCCAATTACTACGCGCTATCCGTCGGGTCGGCGCTGGATTTATTGCCGGCCGAGGAGCGGTTGCAGGTGCTGCACGAGGGGCGAAGTGGGTTGGCCAGCATCGTGGACGACCCAGCGCGTGGCGCTCCGATGGCAAGCTACGTGCTCACGCCGCCGGTCGAATGGTCGCGGCGCGAGGCGCTGCTACGGGGCGGTCTCGAGTTGCCTTTTTCAGATGCTTCGGGATTGCGCAGACTCTTGGCGACACAGCTTGCGAACAGCGGTCGCTTAGGAGAATCGCTAGCGATCTCGGAGCAAGCGATCGGAATCGATCGTTCGTCCTCATCGAATATCGTCACGCACGCATCCGTATTGGATTCGATCGGCAGACATCAGGAAGCGGAAGCTGTCCTCGCTCGAGCGGCGCGCTTTTGGTCGGGCAATGAATTCGTCGAGCGCATGCGGTTTTCGACCGCGCTCGCGCGTCGCGATGGCGAGACAATGAAAGCGCTGTTGACTGACCCGGTCGCGGGCCCGGTACTCGAGCCGCCGACCGATGCGCGGCCGCTTGCCGCGATTGCACAAGCGTTTTCGACGCGTTCGCCGGATGACATCGAACGTATGGAAGCCGCCTGTGCCGATCCCACAAGAGTCCCGCGCGAACGGGCGCGCTTCTGTTTGCACGCACTCGTGCTCCTCGATCGTATCGATACATTCTTCGCGCTTGCGCCGCGCTATTTTCCGGATCAACGAGGCACGACGAGCGCTGAGCGAGACGCGCTCTGGATGGCCGATGCCAGAGCGAGCACAAACGCTCGCGTTCTCTTTCGCAGCGATACGCCAGAGATTCGCGCCGATGAACGAATCATTCCGATCTTCGAGCGACTAGGTCTCATCGACTACTGGCGCGAGACACGAGTCTGGCCCGACTTCTGTAACAGCGAGCCCGAGTCGGTTTGTTCGCGGCTGCGTTGACTTGCCGTCGCGACCGACCTGGCTCTAGTGGTGAAAGCATCGCGGGTCGAGATTGTCGATGCCAGCATCATGATTGCAGCAGCGTCGAAGATGCTTCGAGCCGCTTGTCGGATTCGGCCCGGTCGATTCGTCCTCTGGGCAACGTGAGCTCACTGACGACTAAAGGAGAACGAGATGCCTAAGAACGTGATCTGCATTTGGTACGACAACGGCGCCGAAGAAGCGGCGCGGTTCTACGCCCAGACTTTTCCGGATAGTGCGGTGACCGCTGTGAACCGAGCGCCTGGCGATTTTCCCTCCGGCAAGGAGGGACAGGTGCTCACGGTCGAATTTACCGTCGTCGGTGTGCCGTGCTTGGGGCTAAATGGCGGCCCGGCGTTCAAGCACAGCGAAGCATTTTCGTTTCAGATTCTCACCGATGATCAGGCAGAAACCGATCGCTATTGGAACGCCATCGTGGGCAATGGCGGTGCGGAGAGCGAATGTGGCTGGTGCAAAGACAAGTGGGGCGTGTCGTGGCAGATCACGCCACGGGTCCTGATGGAAGCGACAACCAGCTCTGATCGCGCGGCAGCGAAACGGGCTTTTGACGCGATGATGACGATGAAGAAGATCGACATCGCAGCGATCGAAGCGGCACTGCGCGGCTAGCATCCACAAACCTTAAGGTTTGCAGCGAGTGTGCATAACGTCTTTGTGTCACATTGCACGCCCGCAAGTTTTGCAGGAACACCGAACGATGAAAGCTCATTCGCTGAGAGCCGTGGCGATCGGAATCGCCGTCGCGTCAATCGCCGCGCTGTCGAGCGTCGACTCGATCGCCGCGGCTAAAGATGAAGCTCGAGCCGCGGCGCACAGGCCGCAATTGATCACGACCGTCGTGCGCTTTCAGCTGCCGGCGGGCACCTCACGAGAAGCCGCCAATGCGTTGTACGAAGGCTCGGTTGCGACCTATCAAAAGGTGCCTGGCTTGATTCGTAAGTACTACCTCTATTCGCAACAAGACTCGATTGGCGGCGGTGTCTATTTGTGGGAGAGCCGCGAAGCAGCGGAGCGCTTGTACACCTCGGAGTGGCGTAAAAGCATGGCGCAACGGCTGGGCGCTGAACCCGAGGTGCTGTACTTCGAAACGCCAGTGGTGATCGACAACCACACTCAGGAAGTTTCGGTGAACTGATGGACCTGGCCGCAGCGCGGGCCCTTTCAGATCAAACGCGATCACTCGCGAAGTCGCTCCTTCACCAATGGATCTACCCGCTTCGATATTTCTTTCGCCACGCGGATCACCGCGGCGACTAACTCCATGTCGATATCAATGCCGCCTTCGTATTCGGTGATGTTACGTCGTCGATGGGCTTCGTCGAGTACGCGCCATTGTTCTTTCGGCAGCTGCAACGTGTGTTCGAGACATTGAAAGACGAGATATCGATTCTCAGAGCGATAGCCACGCACGCGCAGCGACGCTAAGGCGAGGGCGTGTGCGGCGTTGTAAGCCAAATCGAAGCGGCTATCGATGCTCAATACAGAGCTCGTTGCATCATTCAGTCGCGCATTGCCGGAGCGAATGAGTCCTTCAACTTCGCTTGCGCCGGCGATTTCCTGCTTCAGTTTGCCGATGCGTACTAAGTTATCCAGTTGTTGCTGCGACATCCTTGTCTCCCATGAGTGATATGTACTCGCCGTCTAACACGCGGGCTATGAATCCCTGTCCGCTCTTAAGTCGACGCGAAAATTCGATCCTCGAATAGATCATTGGGCTGATCTTCCGGCCCAGCTGCAACTCTACCGAATCAAGCTGCTTGAATACTTCCTCTAGTGTTAGGCGGTCGCCGACGATCATCAAATCGATATCGCTGGCGGCCGTGTCCGTGCCCTTGGCGACGGATCCAAACATTACCGCCCATGCGATCTTGTCCTCTAGCGGCTGCAATGCCTCTCGGATCAAGTCGCCCAAACCGAACGTTTTTACCGCAATCGAACGTAACTCTTCGAACACAGGCGCATCGCGATTGGCTTGGTAGTGCTTCCTGTTGCCTATATAGCGAGTACTGACGAGCCCGCTTGTTTCGAGGCGTTTGAGTTCGCGTTGCACGGCCCCGGAGCCGATCCCGGCGCGTGTGATGATCTCGGAGGCGTAGAAGCTTCGCTCGGCCTGCCCGAATAGAAGCCCAATGACGCGTTGCTGTGTCGTGGTGAACAGCGCGTCCGCGAGGCTCGTCCGTGCGATTGCTGGTTTTTCGTTGCGCATACCCAGTATGGGTATGCTAGTGCCCAAATTGGGTATGCTGCAACTTCTTGGTTTTCGAACCTCGATCTGTCTTGGCATGGGGAAACTTTGATGCCCATCACCCGCCGCGATTTTCTGAATGGTGTCGCACTGGCGATTGGGGGAACGCTCGGGCCAGCAGCGCGCGGGCAGACGGCTTCGCACTATCCGCCCGAGCAGACCGGCTTGCGTGGCAGCACAGACGCTGCAGCCGCGGTGGCGCATGCCTTGCGTGACGGCCGGCGCTTCGACATGTCACGGTTGCCGAGCGAAGGCGAAGTCGGCGTGCTCGTCGTTGGTGCCGGCATCAGTGGGCTCGCTGCCGCATTCTTCGCACGCCAACGCGACCCCCAAGCGCGCATTTTGATCCTCGATAATCACGACGACTTTGGCGGCCACGCACGTCGTTGTGAAATGCGCGTCGATGAGCGGTT
Organism: uncultured Steroidobacteraceae bacterium; assembly: GCA_964543105.1. Lineage (GTDB taxonomy): Bacteria > Pseudomonadota > Gammaproteobacteria > Steroidobacterales > Steroidobacteraceae > Steroidobacter. The sequence continues at coordinate 3,001 of CAZIXV010000054.1, read as the reverse complement.
ACTGCTGAGCTACGGCGGCAGCGAATCGATGCAGTCGCCGGGTGCGCTCTGGAGCGACACCGCGCTCGCACTATTGGGCGATCTCGGCATCGATCTGCAGCGTTTCGAAACGGCGTTTCATCGCACGTTGTATCCGGATCTCGGCCTCTCGCGCGGGATGTTGTTCACCCGCGAGGCATTCGGCGTCGATAAGCTCGTCACCGGCGATCCGACGCCGATGGTTGCCGATGCAATCCCATCGGATCGTTTGAATGCGCGCTCGCTCGCTGCCTTCCTCTCCGATTTCCCGCTGCCCGCTGCTGATCGCGAACGCTTGCTCGCGCTGCACACGCAGGCGCGCGATTTCTGGCCGAAGCGATCGGTGCTCGAGAAGATGGCGTTGCTGGGCACGATGAGCTATCGACAGTTTCTGCTGCAGCATTGGCGGCTCTCGAGTGCGGCGGCGAATGTCTTTCAGCAGCGACCGCACGATTTCTTCGCTGTTGGCAGCGATTTATTGCCGGCCATCGACGCCGCTTACGCCGGGTATCCCGGATTCGACGGACTCGGCTTGCCCATTCATCCGAAGTCTGCCGCCAAGCTGGACGATCCCTACATCCATCACTTTCCGGACGGCAATGCATCGATCGCACGCCTGCTCGTGCGCAGATTGATTCCCGACGTTGCGCCGGGCACGACGATGGACGACATCGTGATGGCACCATTCGATTACTCGCGTCTCGATGCCGCCGGCGGGCGCACGCGGTTGCGATTGAACAGCACCGTCGTCTCGTTGCGGAATCGCGGCGCGGGTGTCGATGTCGGCTACGTGAAAGAAGGCGTGTTGCGCAAACTGCGCGCGCGCCGCGTCGTGTTTGCCGCGTACAACATGATGCTGCCCTATGTGCTCGAAGAGTTGCCGCCGCCGCAAACAACGGCGTTGTCGCGGGGCGTGAAAGCGCCGCTCGTGTACGTGAAGCTCGCAGTGCGCGATTGGCGTGCATGGGTCGACGCCGGCGTGCATGAGGTCACGAATGCGATGGGGTTCTACTCCTGCCTCAAGCTGGATTTCCCGGTAAGCCTTGGGGGCTATCGATTCGCGCGCTCGCCGGACGAGCCCACGGTGCTGCATCTCGTGCACGTGCCCATTCCGGCGGATGCGAAGGATCAGCGCGAAGCATGGCGCACGGGACGCAGGGCGCTAGAGACGACGCGTTTTGCCGAATTCGAAACGCGCGCGTTCGATGAACTGGACCGGCTGCTGGGCAAGCGCTTCAAAGCGAAGCGCGATGTCACTGCGATCAGTGTTTATCGCTGGGCCCACGGCTACGCCTACGGATTCAACAGCCTGTTCGATGCAGAGAGCGAGTTATCCGCCGCTCAAACGGCGCGTGCGCCCGTCGGCCGCATTGCGATCGCCAACTCGGATGCCGCGATGAGCGCTTACACGCATGCGGCGATCGACGAGGCCGCGCGTGCATTGGCCGAGTTGCAGTGACTGCAGCGTTGCCGGCGCGGCGATCAATTGAAAAGACAACAGACTCGACGGCGGCATGAAGGCGCTATCGCAAGCCGCAGCAAAGTTCCATGGCGTTCGATTCGTTTCGCCAAGTGCAGCGCTGGCCCGATGCGACGTGGAACCGCTCAGTGCGCCGACCGTTGCTTTTCGTAAGCAGCGCGCGCGGAGAGCGATCATGAAATTTACCCCTGGAAGAATGCTGACTTGGGCGATTGCCTCGACTGTCATGACAGGTGCGCTCGCCGATGAGGTGATGCATCAAGACAAAATCACCGCATCCGTCGAGTCTGAAATGCAGGCGATGGATACGAATCAGGATGGCAGGATTTCCCGGGCCGAGTACCTCGCGGGTGCGAAGCAGATGTTCATGAGTCTGGACGGCGACCAGGACGGACGCGTCACGGCGGTGGAGATGGATGCGGCGCAGAAGGTGGTGAAGGCAGCAGAGGCGAGCCACGGTACCGAGGATCAGCGTGGCACGGCGGAAATGTCGGCCAAGAACAAGGCCAAGGTCGTCGACAGAAATGGCGATGGCGTGCTGACCGCGAAGGAGCATGAAGCAGGCGCGCAGCAGATGTTCGACAACATGGATGCGGACAATGACGGATTCTTGAGCGCGGCCGAAATCATGGCCGGGCGCGCGAAGCTGATGGCTGCAGAAGAGCGCTGAGCCGGTTCGTCTTACAAACTTAGTGTGAGCGCTCAGCAACCGCTTTGAGTTGCGGGCGGCCGTCGATCTGCGCGACGAGCGGCTCCAAATCCGGAAAGTGCAAATAACATTCGCAGCGCTGCGTCGCTTTTTCGAGCGCGGCGCGCGCTGCGGCTGCATCGTCGCGCAAGAGGGAGGTCTGTGCTGCGCGCAGCAACGCATACGATTCAGTCGTCGAGTCCAACGCTTCTTCCAGATCGCGCTCGAGCGACGTTTCGATCGCTTGCGGAATTTCCTGCTGCGTGAGCGCAAGCAATGTCATGTAGTAGTACGCGCGTGATGCCTTGTCGCCCGTCGTGGCGTTGCCCATCAGAAAATCGCGTTCAATGATTTCGAGCGCGCGTCGATAGGCCGTCACCGCGCGTGCGGTTTCGCCGCTCTGCCGCAGTGAATCGGCGAGACTGCCCCACATCTGATGAATCTCTGCATCGCTGTTGCCACGTGCGATGTCGAGAGCGGCTTGGCGCAAGCGCGCGGATTCGGTGAAGTCGCCGAGAAAGTAATGCAGCATGCCGAGCATTTCGGTCCCGGCGTAGCTCGCTGGCGCAACCTCGTGCGCGCGTAAATACAAGTCGCGCGCCTGCAGAAAGTCGCCACGACAGAAGTACATCGTGCCCAGGTTTGCCACGACATACTCATTGGCGGGGTCGAGTTCAGCGGCGCGTGCGAACGCTGCAATGGCGCGCTCGAGCGATCCTGCGCCGTGTTCATAAACGCCAAGCCACATGTACGGTTTCCAGAACTCCGGCGTGAGTTGCGTTGCGCGCCGCGCGGTCTCGAGCGCCGGTTCCCGC
>CAZIXV010000053.1:0-16981 GCA_964543105.1 uncultured Steroidobacteraceae bacterium | reverse complement strand
CAGCGGCGAGCGGCAGATGTTGCCGGTGCAGACGGTCAGGATGCGGAACGGAGCGGTGGTGGTTCTCATGTCCTCAGGCTTCGGATAGGGCTGGTTCGGGGCCCGGATACGGCCGGTTGCGCTGGTGTTGAGAGTTCCATCGGCATTGAGGAAACGCTCATCATCCACACCGCTCACGTAGTTGAAGACGGCGCGAATATTGTGGGCGCCGATCGAGTAGTTGATGTTGAAGTTACCGCGCCATTCGGATTGCGCGGCACCGACCGTCGCAAAATTGAGGTAGCCGAGGCGATCATCCGGGGGACTCACGACGAAGCCGTCGAGTACGGTTTCGGTGGTCTCGTTCGTCAGCACCTTGGTGACGTTCAACATCGTGTCCAGGCGGCCCGGGCCGACGCCCAGTCCGTAAGCGAACTGAAAGTCGATGCCCGCGACATGCTGACCGGGACCATTGCCGTAATCCGTACGAATGGAAGCAAAGTCACGAGCCGTCGTTACGCCTTGTTCGCAGGGGGTGTTGAAGGTCACGCGACTGATGAGCGGATGAGAGCAATTGGCCAGATTCGGTGCGGCTGCCGAGAAAATTGCGTTCGCAATGTCGTTCGTCGTTGCCACTAGGCCCAGTTCATCCTCGGTCTCGATGTCGAAGTAGTCGACGGTGATTTGCAGGTCCTGATCGACACCGAAGGAGAATTGGAAGATCGCGCCGGCATTCCACACGGTTGCGGTTTCCGGCTCGATGTCGGAACGCGTGAACTGCTGCGATCCCAGCCATGATCCGCCCGCGCGCGTGTAGCTCGCGACGGTGTTGAACAAGTCGCCCGGAACGATTGCTCGACCGGACACGCCATCGACGAACGGCGCTTGATAGTTCGTACCGTATGACCCGCGCAATGCAAACTGATCGATGACCTGCCACTTGGCGGAAACCTTGTAGACGGTCGCATCGAGGCCGATCGGCTCGAACTTTTCATAACGACCCGCGAGCGACACGTTCAAGCTGTCGAGGATCGGCAGCCCGATTTCGGCAAAGTACGACTGCTGGTTCTGTGCCGCCGCATCCGGCGGATTGTTGGCGAAGAACAGGTATGGGCCAGCTTCGTCCAATGTACAACCCGTAAACAACGGGTTCTCTGTGCCGTCCGGATTGGTCGTGGCAGCAGGATTCTGACCCGGCCAGTCGCACGGGGTTTGGCCGTTGTACAGCGGATCATTCACCGTCTCACGGATCTTGGTCGTTCGATACTGCGCGCCCAAGCCCCATGCAACGTTACCGCCCGGCAGGGCGATTGGTGTCTGGCCGCTGAAGACCGCATCGAAGGTGAAGTCCCAGCGGTTCTCTTCGAACTCACGCTTATTGAATAGCCAGCGAACGAGCTCCTGGGAGTTTTCCCACCCAGGTTGATAGTTGGGATTGGCGAGTCCCAGTGTCGGCTGGCCTCGGAAGTTCGTTGCGAATGGGTTGTACCAGAGGCATCCACCCTGGCCTGCAGCTGCCGCGTTCTGTGTGCCTGGAAGCGTCGGATCGAGATCTTGAGCATTGCAGTTTGGCCCGCCAAAGCCGTTCAGCGCTTCCTGCAATCGGAATCCCATCAGGTCGGGTTGCGAGTTCACCGCCTTGTATTGGTTGAACGTGGCGCCGACGTCGTAGTTCAGCCAGTCACCCGCGCTGCCGGACACGCCGGCCGTGATATGCCAATACTTCGTCTCGTTCTCGTTGGGCACGCTGTAGTTGCCATCGCCTGCGAACGCATCGTTCCCACCATGCGCGAATGCTCGATAGGTGAAGGGAGTGAAGCCTTCGGTATCGGCATAGTTCGCGTTGTTGACCCAGCCCGAGCGTTGCGCAAACTCCTGGGCGAACGGATTGCTCAGGGGTACGTAGAGCTGATTCGTCGCACCCGTCGCACGGGCAGGTCCGCGGATCACAGGCTGTGACGGTGATCCGTATTGATGTGGTGAATAGTTGCGCGCCCAAAGCGCTCGTAGATGAAAATCGGCGCTTTCGCTGATCTTCGTGTTCAGCTGCGCGAACACGCGATGCACGTCGTTCTCTTCGACGAGGTTGTAATAGGGCATGTAGTTGTAATGACAACGAAATGCATTCTCGTAGATGCCGCCGACGGCTTCGCACGATGACTTCGTGAAGTCTGCTACCGGCATACCTTCGGGCAAGCCGAACGTTGGCAGCGGCGTCAGCAGACTGGCGCCGAACTCGCCAGCAGCCGTCTGGCCCGTGGGTACAGCGGGTCGCGCGCCTCGCGGAACCCAGCCGGCAAGATTCGTAAGGTTGGAACTCGGAGCAGGGTTCACCCAGGTGGGCAAGCTGCTGAACTTGCGCTTGCTCGTATCGAGCTCGGAGCGGTGATCCCATTCGACTGCAAACAAGAAGTTTGAGTACTCCGTGTTGAAGCCGGCAGTTGCGCCGACTTTCCATTCGCCATCCTCCGTGCCGTCGTAAGTCTTGTACGAGCCCGACAGCTCGAGACCCTCGAAGTTTTCCTTCGTGATGATGTTGACGACGCCGCCCGTGGCGTCAGCGCCGTAGGTTACGGCTGCGCCGTCTTTCAGAATTTCGATGCGCTCAATGGCGCCAGAGGGATAGACGACGGAGTTGGAGAAGGCTCGGCGCCCATTGAACAGGGTCAAGGTTTTATCGCGACCGATGCCTCGGAGATTGTATTGAACGTTGTTCGTGAGAATCGAGCTGCCGAAGTAGTAGGCTTCACCGGTCGTGGGGCCGGAAATTGGTAAGCTCTTTACGAATTCGAGCGGGCTTGGACCGCCGAGTTGCTCGAGTTCTGCGGAATTGAACACCTCGACGGGAAGCGCGGCGTCTTCCGGGGTGCCTCTGATCAATGAACCTGTAACAACGACTTCTTCGAGTTGCACGCGCTGCGTATCTTGGGCGTGCACTTGTGTAGCCAGAATCAATGAAATCGCCGCAGCGAGCGGCAGCCGAGTGCGATCAGCCTTGAACGTCGACATTTATATGTCCCCCTGCAATGGATGACCGGTCGAGCCGGTCAACTCTTATGAAAAGTGTTCTTGAGTTTTCGAGCGGCTATTGCGCACCAAGTCCTGCCATGCGTTGCGCTGTACGCAAGCGATCCACTGGGGCACAAGAGCGATTTGATGCCAGTGCTTCCTCCTCCATGTACGTTCGTGCGTTTGCGATGAAGAGGCGGAGCTTTGCGCGGCACATGATGATGCCGATGCGCAGCTCGTTTCATCGGTGTTGGTCGAGAGCTCTGTCGGCTCCTGAACCGATGAGGAGTCTACGGGAGAAGATTAATTTCCCCAAGGTGTTTTCCAGGTGTTTTCTCAGGCGTTTCCTCTGGTGCGCTGTGCAGAATAATTGTGTTGACGAGTTATGAAGTTATCAACAGATCGTCCTTCGCTCCGTATCGATAAGTGGCTCTGGTTTACGCGCTTCTATAAGTCGCGTTCTCAAGCAACCGCGGCCGTGGCCGGTGGTTTGGTGCATTTGAATGGTGAGCGCACGAAACCTTCGCATGATGTGCATCTCGATGATCGGCTCGTGATCACGCGCGATGAAGTACGGATCGAAGTCGTCGTGACGGGATTTCCAGTGCGCCGTGGTCCTGCAGTCGAGGCGCGCACTTATTATTCAGAGACGCCGGCGAGTGTTGCCGCGCGCGAAGAGCGACGGCGCAATGCCCAGCTTGCTCCGCCCGCGCCCGATGGGCGCCCTGATAAACACGCACGCCGCATCCTGCGGAATTTGCGGCGTGGATGAGTACAGAAAATATTTGGTTTGGGCACAACAAATGAAAATCGATTTGCAAGTCAATGGTGAGCCCCGCGCAGTCGAAGTGGATGAGGACACGCCGCTGTTGTGGGTGTTGCGTGAATCGCTCGGCTTGACGGGTACGAAGTTTGGTTGCGGTGTCGGCGCGTGCGGCGCATGCACAGTGCATATCGACGGTGCGCCCGCGCGCGCTTGTTCGATTCCGGCGGCCGCGGTTGCAGCTCATGCCATTACGACGATCGAAGGATTGGATGTGCAAGGGTTGCATCGCGTCCAACAAGCCTGGATCGCGCATCAGGTGCCGCAATGCGGCTACTGCCAGTCCGGCATGATCATGGCGGCAGTGGCGTTGCTAGCGCGCAAACCTCAACCCACGGATGAGGACATCGCGCAAGAGATGACGAACTTGTGTCGCTGCGGCACCTACGAGCGCGTTCGACGCGCCATTCACGCGGCCGCTGCATCGATGGTTTCGCAGGAGGTCCGCCATGGGTAAGTGGACGCGGCGTACATTGCTTGCAACGGGAGGTCTAGTGGGCGGTGGCCTCGTGCTCGGTGTCGGCGGCTTGCTCGCGGCACCGAATCGATTGACGGTCCGGCCCGACAACGATCTGGACGATGCTCATCGTTTGACGACGTGGATCAAAATCGCGCCGGACAATGTGATCACCGTTGTCGTACCGCATTGTGAGATGGGGCAGGGCGTACACACCGCATTGGCGATGATGCTTGCGGAAGAGCTCGATGCGGATTGGAATTCGGTTCGCATCGAAGAAGCGCCGGCCGAAGCGCCGTTTGCTAACGGCTATCTCGTGCCGGTCTTCGTGCCGTTCGTTGCCGACCCGCCGGCAATGTTCGCCCAGGGCCTCGAATACGGCGCCTTCAAGATCAGCCAGTTGATGAATCTGCAAATCACCGGTGGTAGCAGCAGCGTGCGCGGGACGGGACGCTTCGGCATGCGTGTTGCGGGTGCCGCGGCGCGTGCCATGTTGCTCGCCGCCGCGGCACAGCGCTGGCAAGTGGATGTGCAGGAGTGCGACGCCAAGAACTCGCGGGTGATTCACCTTACGAGTGGTCGTAGCGCAGCGTTTGGCGAGCTTGCTGCCGACGCGGCGCAACTCGATCCTCCCAGAAAACCCGCGCTGAAATCTCGCGACGCCTATTCGATCGTCGGCAAGCCGCGCGCGCGGCTCGATATTCCGGCGAAGGTGCGTGGTGCAGCCACGTATGCAATCGATGTGTCGCTGCCTGACATGCTGTACGCGACGGTGGCCGCAGCACCGGTGTTTGGCGCCAAGCTCGAATCGCTCGATGCAGCACCCGCGGAGCGCATGCCAGGCGTCAAACGGGTGGTGCGTTTGGAGAACGCAGTGGCCGTCGTTGCCGACAGCTATTGGCGCGCACTCAAGGCATTGCGCGCATTGCAACCGGTGTTCACGCCGATGCCCGATGTGTCTGCCGATTCGCAAGCACTGTTTGCCGGCATCGCGCAGACGCTTGATTCGGAATCGGGACGTAAGCTCGATAGCGCGGGCGATGCCGAGAAAGCGCTCAGCGATGCACGAATCATCGAAGCAGAGTATCGCGTGCCGTTCGTCGCACACGCGACGATGGAACCCATGAGTGCGACCGCGCAAGTGAAAGACGGCGCGTGCGAAGTGTGGACGGGCGTGCAAGATCCCTTGTCGGCACGCAAAGTCGCAGCGGCCGCGCTCGATTTAGATCACGCACAGGTGATCGTTCACAACCAGCACCTCGGCGGCGGATTCGGCCGGCGTTTACCTGGCAATCATGATTACGTCGATCAAGCCGTGCGCATCGCGCGTGAAATGTCGCCTGCGCCGGTAAAGCTCATCTGGAGTCGCGAAGAAGATCTGCGTCACGACTTCTATCGCCCCGCGGTGATCGCGCGCTTTCGCGGCGCCCTGGCTGCGGACGGTCGACCGAACGCGTGGCTCTCGAAGTTCAATGGCTCGGATGCGGCGGCAGCGCGCTGCCCGTATGACATCCCCAATCGCGACGTTCGCGGTTGCAAGCATTCACATCACGTGCGCACGGGTGCGTGGCGTTCAGTAGCGCATTCCGAGCATGGGTTCTTTACGGAGTCGTTCATCGACGAACTGGCGCATGCGGCGCAACAGGACCCGCTCGCGTTTCGTCTGCAGTTGCTGCAAGACAAGCCGCGTCATCGCCGCACGCTCGAGCGAGTCGCGGCGATGGCGAACTGGGGTGCACCGTTGGATGAAGGACGCGCACAAGGAATTGCTGTCGTCGAGTCATTCGGTACCGTCGTCGCCCAGGTGGCAGAGGTGTCGGTCTCGGGCGCTGAGATCAAAGTGATGCGTGTATGGGCGGCGGTCGACTGTGGAGAAGTCATCAATCCGGATACGGCTGCAGCACAGATCGAAGGCGGAATCGTATTCGGCTTGTCCGCAACCTTGTTCGATGCGATCACGCTGCGAGACGGTGCCATCGAGCAAACGAATTTTTTCGACTATCGCTTGCCGAAGCTGGCCGACTCGCCGCGCGTCGAAGTGGAGTTCATGGATTCGGACGCACTCATCGGCGGTATCGGCGAACCCGGTGTGCCGCCGATCGCCCCGGCAGTCGCGAATGCAGTGTTCGCAGCGACAGGACAGCGGTTGCGGTCGTTGCCGTTGAGACTGGGGTCGGAAGGAAGCGGGTAGCGCCCGGCGCGATCCATCCTCTGGTCGTCAACCGTCAACCGTCAACGTCATACGAGATTCGGCACCTGCGTCGTCTCACTGAACGAACGGCCCGAGCGTCCAGCCAGCACGGCTTGAACTTCACTGACGATCGACAGGGCAATCGATTCTGGCGTCGTTGCGCCGATATCCAATCCGATCGGTCCGTGTAAGCGATGCTTCAGTCCGACCGCATGTTCGCCGATGTCGGTCATCAAGCGCGCGCGCCGAGGCGCCGGCCCAAGCAAACCAACATAAGGAATGGTGCTGTGGGCAAGCGCCGCAAGGTAAGCGGCGTCGGAAATGAGGTGATGACTCATGACGACCGCAGCATCGAAGTTCATTGTTTGCAACAGAGCTTCGAGTTGCGCTACGGGCTGCGATAGCACGCGCTTCGCGCGGGGAAAGCGCGCAGCGTCCGCATAAGCCGGTCGATGATCAACGACGCTCACATGCCAATCGAGCAGCGCGGCGATCTCGACGACGGGTATGGCATCAGGACCGGCGCCGAGCACCAGCAATTGCACCGGCAACGCGATCGAGACGATCAGAAACTTCGCATTGTCACTCTCGAGCGTCGTTCCCGCGTTGCTTTGCAGGCGATGCTTCGAATCGGTGGCCTGTAACGCAGTCGCGACAGGCTGCGGGAGATCAGCTTCAGTACCGAAGAAGTGTCGCCCCAGCGGGAAACTCGGATTCGATGAAGCCGTCACCAGGGCAAATCGCGTGGCTGCATGATTGCGTCGCGCCGTTTCGACGTGGGCGAAGGGTTGATAGCCGTTGTCTGCGTCGAGCCGCGTCAACACGATGCGCATGGCGCCTTCACAGCCAAGGCCAATACCCCACAGCACGTCATCGGAACTGCGGGTGTCGTATTCCACCGCGTGCGGTTCGCCGGTCGCGAGCACGCGGTGGGCGTGTTCCATTAAATCCGCTTCCAGACAGCCGCCGCTCAACAGACCAGCCGCGCTGGCGTCTGGCGCGATCAACATCTGAGCACCTGCTTTGCGATAGGTCGAGCCTAGCGTTTCGGCAATCGTCGCGAGCACCAGCGGGGTACCCGCTGCGCGATGACGTTCGAAGAATTCCGTAAGCGTGCTGCCGCTGTGATTCATAACGCTCGTTTGCTGAAAGTCGAGGTGGAATTGTCCCAGCTTTGCGGCGCGCGAGTCATCGGGCGCGGGAGGAATCTGCTGCGCTTTGGCGGTTGTGCTCCTTGATAGACTGCGTCCATCACCGCTGAAGGAGTCGTCATGAGCATTGCAGGCAAATGGAACGTCACGATGAACACGCCCGTCGGCACGATGAAATTCGGTTGGGAGCTGGTGGATGAGGACGGCGCTTGGCGCGGTCGGATGATCGGCCAGGGGATGGTGAAGGATTCGCATCTGCGCGATATCCAGGTCCAGGGCGACACGGTGTCGTTCGCGACCACGACCCAAAGTCCAATGGGCGCACTGGAATTGACGTTTCAAGGCGCCGTCGCAGGAGATGCACTCCCCGGTGTGTGCAAGACGTCGTATGGGGAGTTTGCGTTTTCGGCGGTACGGGCTTGAGGAAAGCATTCCTTGTGGGAGTGTTCGCAGGGGAGGGAGCCAGCACGCAGGGGAGGGAGTTGATGGAATGATCGAGCGGCTGCGCGCCGACGCATCCAAACTCCGCCATCCTTACGTTTTTCCATACCCGTTTTACGGCTGGGCGCTACAATTGCGCGCCGCAAAACTGGACGCGGGTCTTTGACGCCCGCCTTGGTACACAGGTGTTTTCCATGTCCGCACAACCTCAGACCGATCCTTCTGCTGCTTTGGACGCCTTCCGCCGCGAAACGCGCGAATGGCTCGAGGCGAATTGCCCGCCGGAGATGCGCCAACCCGTCGCAGACGAAACGGACGTGTGTTGGGGCGGACGCAACTGGAAATTCAAGAACGAGGCACAGAAGGTCTGGCTCGAGCGCATGGCCGAGCGCGGCTGGACGGTTCCGGAATGGCCGAAGGCGTATGGCGGCGGCGGCTTGAGCAAGGACGAAGCGCGCGTACTGCGCGAAGAAATGGCGGCGCTGAATTGCCGCTCGCCTCTGACCTCATTCGGTATCTCGATGCTCGGCCCAGCCTTGCTCAAATACGGCAGTGAGGCGCAAAAGCAAGAACACATTCCCAAGATCGTGCGCGGTGAGATTCGGTGGTGCCAAGGCTACTCTGAGCCGGGCGCAGGTTCTGACCTCGCGTCCTTGAAGACCCGCGCCGAAGACAAGGGCGATCATTTCCTCGTCAATGGTTCGAAGATCTGGACGAGCTACGGCGATAAGGCCGACTGGATCTTCTGCCTCGTCCGCACCGACTTCAATGTCAAAAAGCAGGCAGGCATCAGCTTTCTATTGTTCGATATGGAGTCGCCCGGCATCAGCACGAGCCCGATCCGTTTGATCTCCGGCTACTCACCGTTCACGCAAACCTTTTTCGACAACGTCAAGGTGCCGAAAGACAACCTCGTCGGCGAACTCAACAAGGGCTGGACGATCGCCAAGTACCTGCTCACGCATGAGCGCAACATGATCGGCGGCATGGGCTTGGGGCTGCGCGTCGGCGGCTCTTTGACGGTCAGCCAATTGGCAGTGAAGAACATCGGGCTTGCGGCCGGGCGTCTCGCCGAAGGTGCGCTCAGATCCGAGATCGCACGCTTCGAAATGGATGCCCAAGCATTTGCATTGACGATGCGCCGCGTACAGGCCGAGGCCAAGGCAGGTAACGAAACCGGCGCCATGTCCTCGATGCTCAAGTACTACGGCACCGAGCTCAACAAGCGTCGCGCTGAATTGATGATGTCCGTCACCGGCACCGAGAGTCTGAAGTTCGGTGATGCGCCGAGCGAAGGCGACCTGGCGCCCATCTGGCTGCGCACGAAAGCGAATTCGATCGAGGGCGGTACCTCCGAGATTCAATTGAACATCATTGCGAAAAACGTACTGCGGTTGCCGAGCGCGTAACTACAGATTGGAAGGAACGATTCATGTCACTCGTATTGAATGAAGATCAGTTGATGTTCCGGGACGCGGCGAAACGCTTCGCTGCCGAACGCGCGCCCATTTCGCAATTACGCCAACTGCGCGACAGCCAAGACGCTACCGGTTTCGATCGCGCCGTCTGGAAAGAGATGGCCGATATGGGATGGGCGGGTGTGCTCATTCCAGAGGAGTTTGGCGGCTTCGGTTTCGGTTTCGTCGGCGCGGGTTTGATCGCGGAAGAAATCGGACGAAACCTGAGCGCCACACCCTTTATTTCCACCGCCATTCTTAGCGCCACCGCGCTCGTAAAAGGCGGTACGCAAGCGCAAAAAGAAGCATTGCTGCCGCAAATTGCTGCAGGCGATCTCATCGTTGCGTTGGCTGATGAGGAGCGTTCCCGCCACGCGCCGTACAACATCGCCACCCGCGCCACGGGCAGCGCCGGCAAGTTCAAGCTCAACGGCCGCAAGCTTCATGTGCTCGATGGACATGTCGCCGATCGCTTGATCGTATCGGCACGCACCTCCGGCGATGTCGATGGACGCGAGGGGATCACCTTGTTCCTGATCGACGCTGCGGCGCCAGGTGTCACGATCACGCGTACCGCCATTGTCGATAGCCGCAATGCGGCCTATGTCGAATTGCGCGATGTGTCGGTCACCGTCGACGACATCATCGGTGTTGCGGATAAGGGCGAAGCAATCCTGGGCGCGGTGCTCGATGCCGGACGTGCGGTCCTGGCGGCCGAATTGCTGGGCCTCTCGGCGGAAGCCTTCGAGCGCACCCTCGACTACTTGCGCGAGCGCGAGCAGTTCGGGGTGAAGATCGGCAGTTTTCAGGCCTTGCAACATCGTGCGGCGCATTTGTTCTGCGAGATCGAATTACTGCGCTCGGTCACGTTGCATGCGCTGCAGGCGCTCGATGCGCAAGAGCCGGGCGTGTCGCAACTTGTTTGTTTGGCGAAGGCGCGTGCAAGTGAAGTTGCTCGCCTTGCAACGAACGAGGCGGTGCAGATGCACGGCGGCATTGGTATGACGGACGAATTCGACATCGGCTTTTTCATGAAGCGCGCGCGAGTCGCCGCAGAGACCCTTGGCGATCAGTTCTATCACATCGATCGTTACGCCCAGCTGTCAGGGTATTGAAGCTCGCATGAAGGTTCGGCCCGCATGAAGGTGCGGGCCGCTTTCAGGAACCATCTCGCACTGCGAATCATTAGTCTCCCCAAGTGAGCTGCATCGCAGCGATCTTGCCTCCCTTTTCGATCGTGTCCGGCTTGTGACCGGTACACATTGGCGTGTGAACGGAGGTGGGGTACGGTGGTTTATCGATAGCGCGAGGCAACGCGATTATGACAGTCGAGCAGGATCCGGCGTACGACGAGACGGTGCAGATGCCGAGGCCGCATCTGGATGATGAGGATGCGCAGGAAGAAGAAATCGACCCCGAGAAGACCATCGTCCGCGAAAACTGGGAAGAAGCCGTCATCCGCCGAGTCGCATCGCATGTCACTGCGGTCCAAAGCGCGGTGAGCGACGATTTCGCCGAAGGCCATTTCGGCTGGGAAAGCGAAGGGCTACGCCGCCTGGCTCAAGAGGTCCGTAGGGTCGCGGAATCCTAAGAACGAATATCGTCACGAGCCACCGGCTCGCGGTACGCGCGCTATCGATGACGAAAGCGCAGCGTCTGACCCACTTCCAAATACTCCCCCATTCCGCGCCGTGCGATGACGTTCTGACCGAACGTCACGCCGCGCAATTCACGATCAAAACGGAACGTCCGTAACGTGCGTAGCGGTTCGTCCCCATCGCGCTCCCCGCGCAATTGATCGGTCGTCGTAATCGCGCAGCGCGTGCTCGGTTTGACCGGGTGCATCGATACCCGATCATCGAAAAAGCTTTCGATCCGATCTTCCTCGAAGGGCTCCACTCCGCTGACGACGATGTTTGGTCGGAAGCGATTCATGGGCAGAGGGCGTTGCAACCTGGCGTTCAAGTCCGCGAGCGAGGCTTCCGAAATCAATAGCCAAGGAAAGCCGTCGGAGAATTGCGCGAACGCTTCGGTCCCGCCCGTCCAAGCGGGATCACTCGGCCGCTTCCCATTGGGATCGAAGCGCACCAGGCGTAAGGGTTCTCCCATGACTTTCTCCAGCCAATGGGCCGCCTCATCACCTCCATCGATGGCTGCGCATTGATCGCGCCATACGGTGACCTCCACACGCGCACCCTCATGCGCGCGCGGTATTCGAATCGGATGCGCCTGCTCGGTACTGAGCTCTAAGGCATGGTCGTCGAGTTTGGTTCGGATGAGCGCCAGACGCGGCAGTTCACGTTGGGTCACGAAGCGACCATTCGGCCGCACGAGCATCCATTGCCGATCGAATTCAAAGCCTGTCGTCGTGATGCGTGCCCGCGGCACTGCAATCCCGGCGCACGATTTCACGGGATAGATGTGGAGCGCCGAAATCGTTGCGAGGAGCATGGAGCGAGATGGAGAGCTGAGCGGGGACGCAATGTTACCGTGCCGACAGCACGACGATTGCGGGACCGTTCGTGCTCAAGGCTCCGCTAACCGCTGCTGGGCAGGACGCCCGAATGCCGCGGGCGCATGGATGTGCAGGAGCGGCCAACCGCTAACCGCTGCCTAGAACAGCACGCGCGCCATCGCCCGACGCGTCTGGCCGACGATGGGGTCAGCCTCGCCAATGAGTTCGAAGGCCAGCACCAGACTGCGGCGGCCTAAGTTGTCGCCATAGCTTGGATGGTTGCGCATGAAGTCGAGCCAGGTGTCGAGGGCGGGTTCGACATCGCCGCCGAGCAGTTGGTGTACAGCCAGCGCGTGGCGCAGTTCCAGGTCGTCCGGCCGGTCCACTGCGCGCTGGCGCACGGCGCGCACGTCGGAGTAGGCCGCAGCGGTCTTGCTGAATTCGAGTAGCGCTCCCAAGCGTTTCACGCCCGCGTGGTTGGGCTCCTTGGTGCGCAACACCTCGAGCGTGCGTTTCGCGCTGTCCAGATCGCCTTCCAATGCGTGCAGTTCCGCGATTTCTGCCTGCAACCCCACATCCGTTGGTGCATGGGCGAGTTGAGCGGCGAGAATCTCGCGGGCGCCGGCGTAGTCGCCGGCAGTTTTGAGCGCTTGCGCGCGTGCAGCCGGCCCGTCGAACAGTTTCGGCAAATGTTTGTCGAGTAATTCGCGGATCTTGGCTTCCGGAACCACGCCGACGAAATGATCGACCGCCGTACGGTCCTTGAACAACACGACGGTTGGCAGGCTGCGAACGCCCAATTGCTGCGCAAGTGCTTGCTGCTCGTCCGTATTGACTTTGGCCAACTTGAAGCGCCCGCCGTATTCGGCGACGAGCCGATCCAAAATCGGCATCAACTGTTTGCAGGGTCCGCACCACGGCGCCCAGAAATCCACCAACGTCAGCGTATGGGCCGAAGCCTCGACCACATCGGACATGAAGTTGTCGGAGGTGACGGTCAATGGCGCAAATGCGTTTGCAGTCACTTTCGTAATTCCCTCGCTCTTCAAAAGACAAGATGGCCGTGCGAACCCACGTGCCAGTGTGCTGTTGATCCGAGCGTGCGCAATTAGTTTCAGTGCTTATGCGTTGGCATGTGGCGACAACCGCCACGGATCAGCCCACATCGAGCCGCCGTCCTTCGTTACGATAGGCGTTCGTGACGTTTTCAAAATGGGGAGAGTGGAATGAGGTTAGTGCATATCGGCATTGCCGCAGCGGCAGTGCTGGCGCACTTGTCGTGGGCGTCGCCTGCGCATGCGCAGTGGACGATGAAAGCCGAGGCGGGTGCGGTGGCTGCGCGCGGCAATACAACGAATGATTCGTTCAACGCTAAGTTAGATGTGACTCGCGAGTTCGAGACGTGGAAGCATCAGATCGGTTTGTCAGCGGTATATCAATCCGATGAAACCGGCGCGACGGGGCAACGTTGGCAAGCGCGTGGCCAATCAGATTACAACTTTCATCCCAAGGGATTCTGGTTCGGCTCAGCGCGCTACGAAGAAGATCGCTTCAGCGGCTTTGAGTATCAATCGACCTACGGCACCGGTTTGGGTTGGCGCTTTTTCGACGATCCGGTCACCAAGTTCAGTATCCAGCTCGGTGTGGGTTACAAAGTCTTCAGAACCCGGGGAACCCTCGCGGCGGATGAGGTGACGTTTATCCCAGGAGTTCGTCAGGAAGATCTCATTGCCCAATTCAGCGCCGACTTCGAGCGCCAGCTCACCGATACGACGAAGATCGTCAATCAATTCCTGGTTGAATCGGGCGACAACAACACCTTCGTACAGAACGAGGTCAGGCTACAGGTCAAAATTTTGCAATCGCTCGCCCTCGCGGTGGGGTATACCGTGCGCTACAACACCGACCCGCCGAGCGGCTTCGAAGAAATGGATACTTTGACGACGCTTAATCTGGTTTACGAACTGAAATAAGTGCGAATCATCCGGATTCCACCCGCGATAGCCTGACTAAAATGAAATATCGCCAAGGTGGGTAGGATGAGCCATGACTTCGAGCTTCGATCGCTCGCTCGCTGCCGTCATCAATCGAAATTATCTCGCTGACGAGGACGCACTCGTCGTCGAGTTGGCGGATCGGGCTCGCCTGCCCGATCCGCTACGCCAACGTATTGCTGAACGCGCACGCCAACTCGTGCAAGGAGTACGAGCGCGAGGCACGGCGAAAAGCAGTCTCGATGCATTCTTGCGTCAATACGATCTGTCGACGCAAGAAGGCGTCATCCTCATGTGTCTGGCCGAAGCGCTCTTGCGCATCCCCGATGATGATGTCGCTGACAAACTGATCGCAGACAAGATTGCATCTGGCGATTGGCGCTCGCACCTCGCGGACGGCCAATCGATCTTCGTGAATGCCTCCACGTGGGGTTTGATGCTGACCGGGCGGCTCGTGCGTCCCGCACCGGGCGAGGGCGAGGATGCGCGCGGGTTTGTTACACGGCTCGCGGGCCGTCTGGGTGAACCGGTCGTCCGCGCCGCGTTTCGACAAGCCATGCGGATCATGGGCCATCAGTTCGTGATGGGGCGAACGATTGCAGAGGCGCTGCAGCGCTCAAACGATGATGATCATCGTCACTACCGTCATTCGTTCGACATGCTAGGTGAAGCGGCACTGACAGCGCACGATGCGCAGCGCTATCTCACCGCTTATCACGAGGCCATCCGAGCAATATCGCAATCGAGCGCGTCCGACACACCGTCTGCAGCGGCGCCGAGCATTTCCGTCAAGCTGTCGGCCTTGTTTCCCCGCTTCGAATTCACGCAACGCGAGCGCGTGCTCGCGGAGCTCACGCCGAAGTTGCTCGAACTGGCCATTGCCGCGCGCGCGAGTCATGTGCCGCTCACGGTCGACGCTGAAGAAGCCGAACGGCTCGAGCTGTCGCTGCACTTGATCGAGCGCGTAGCGAATGCGCCCGAACTCAAAGGCTGGGATGGCTTCGGCCTTGCGGTACAGGCGTATCAAAAGCGCGCGCTCGACGTGATTCGTTGGCTCGCGAAGCTCGCCGGCCGCAACGTATCGCGCCTGAATGTGCGTTTGGTGAAAGGCGCGTACTGGGACACTGAGATCAAGCGTGCGCAGGAGCGCGGTCTGAAGGGCTATCCAGTCTTCACGCGTAAAGCCAACACGGATGTTTCTTACCTCGCCTGTGCGCGGGAGTTGATCGAAGCGGGCGATCACATCTATCCGCAATTCGCGACCCACAATGCGCAGACGGTGGCAACGATTCTAGAACTCGCTCAGAGCACCAAGCGTGAATTCGAGTTCCAGCGACTGCACGGTATGGGCGAAGGTTTGTACGAGCAGCTGATCGGCAAGAGCGGTATTCCGTGCCGCGTCTATGCACCGGTGGGATCGCACGAGGACTTATTGCCGTATCTGGTGCGCCGTCTGCTCGAGAACGGCGCGAACACTTCGTTCGTGAATCGCATCGTCGATGAGACGACGCCGATCGATGACATCGTCGTGGATCCCGTTGCGGTCGTGGATGCGCTTGAGCGCAAGGCCCATCCGCGCATCGCGTTGCCGCGTCACCTCTACGGCGCGGAGCGACTCAATTCCATCGGCGTGAATCTTGCCGATCCGCTCGAATACGAGCGCTTGAGAGAGGGAATGCAGCAGGCAGCGGTGCGCCCTTGGCGGGCTGCGCCGCTCATCGACGGCACCGCGATCGGGGGCACGCTTCACGAGGTGCGCAATCCGGCAGACCACACTGAAGTGGTCGGCACTGTCGTCAATACCGATCCCAATGAAGTCGAGCCGGCGATTACTTCCGCACTACGCGCACAGCCGCAGTGGAATCTCACACCCGTGAGCGAGCGGGCGGACATCTTGCTGCGCGCCGCGGATGCATTCGAAGCGAATTTGCCGGCGCTGGTGTCGTGCTGCATTCGCGAGGCCGGCCGTTCAGTGATCGACAGCATCGCGGAAGTACGCGAGGCCGCGGATTTCCTGCGCTACTACGCGCTACGGGCGAAAGAAGAATTCACGCACGGACGCAAACTGCCCGGTCCAACGGGCGAGAGCAACGAGTTGCGTCTGCAGGGGCGGGGCGTGTTCGTCTGCATCAGTCCTTGGAATTTTCCGCTCGCGATTTTCACGGGCCAGATGACCGCTGCGTTGGCGGCCGGGAATGCGGTCATCGCCAAACCGGCGGAGCAGACGCCGCTCGTGGCGGCGCGTGCCGTGCAGTTACTCCATGAGGCGGGCGTCCCGCCTGAAGTGCTGCAGTTCCTACCGGGCGATGGCAGCGTGGGCGCACGCGCCGTGAGCGATTCGCGCATTGCAGGCGTTGCATTCACTGGTTCAACCGAGACAGCGCACAGTATCAATCGCACGCTTGCGAGCCGTACCGGGCCGATTGCAACTTTGATCGCGGAGACCGGCGGTCAGAACGCCTTGATCGTCGACAGCTCTGCTCTGCCCGAGCAGGTCGTGCTCGACGTCATGCAATCAGGGTTCAATAGCGCCGGCCAGCGCTGCTCCGCCTTGCGTGCGCTATTCCTCCAAGAAGAAATCGCGCCACGCGTGCTCGAACTGCTGGCGGGGTTCATGGATGAATTGCGCATCGGCAATCCAATCGATCTTGCCACCGACGTAGGACCGGTGATCGACGCGCCTGCGCGCGATCAACTCGTTGCACACGCCCGTGAGATTCGCTCGCGCGCCCGGTGGCACCACGCTTGCGCGCTCGACTCAACACATGAGAACGGTACATTCTTCGCGCCGCTCGCGGTTGAGATCGATGCGCTATCGCAACTGCGAGGCGAGGTCTTCGGACCGATCGTGCACGTGATCCGCTATCAGGCGCGGCAGCTCGATGCCGTGATCGATGCGATCAACGCTACGGGATATGGACTGACGCTCGGCGTGCATACGCGTGTGGATGCCACAGCGCGTTACATCGCATCGCGGGTGCATGCGGGGAATGTCTACGTGAATCGCAATATGATCGGCGCCGT
>CAZIXV010000052.1:0-17426 GCA_964543105.1 uncultured Steroidobacteraceae bacterium | reverse complement strand
GCTCGAATACAGCAGATACGCGCAGGTGCACACGAATACGGCGGGCAGGACGGGATACAGCGGCACCTTGAAGGGGCGCGGGCGCGTGGGGTTTTTCCGCCGCAGGACGAAGAGCGAAATGCCGCTCAGCATGAAGAAAAACCAGAACACGGGAGCGGTGAATTCGACCATCGTCGAGAAACCGTCTTTCTCGATCGCTCCGAAGCCGATCAATGCAATCGAGATCGCTGCCTGCACGAGGAAGCCGACGATGGGCAGATTGCGCTCACCCCGCCACGCTCCCATGAACGCAAACACGGGCCAATCACGGGCCACCGAATAGTTCGTACGCGCACCCACGATCATCGTCGAGTTCATCGACGTGAGCGCCGCGACGGCGACGATCGTGCCGATCAATTGACCGCCGAGCGCGCCGAATGCGCCCTCCATGACATCGACGCCGACTGCCTGGCTGGCGCGCAAACCTTCGAAACCGAGCCCAAACCAGATCGCCGCGACGAACGCGACGTAAACGGCCGTAATGATGGCGATCGACAGCACGAGGGTCTTCAACATCGCCCGCGCGCCGCCGCGTACTTCCGCGGAAATATAGGCCGCATCATTCCAGCCGCCATAGGTCAGCAAGACGAAGACCATCGCCAGGCCGAGCGCGCCGAGGCCGGCGCCACCATCCGCGACGGACGTAACAGGCGCGTCGGTAGCCTGCAAGCCAAGCACGACGCCCGCCACCGCGACCAACAAGACGCCAGCAATCTCGAGCAGCGTCAGCACGCTTTGAATACGTACGGATTCGCGCAACCCGAACAGATTGATGCCGGTGAGCGCCACCACGGCCACGCACGCATAAATCGCCGAGGAGTGCGGGCCGAGGCTCCACAGACGCGTCAAATAGTCGCCGAGGATGAAACCGATGAGCGCGATCGAACCGGTGCAGATCACGAGGCTGCGCGCCCACGCGAACAAGAAGCTCACGTTCTTGCCGTAAGCGCGCGTCAAGAACGTGTAATCACCGCCCGCGCTGGGATACGCGCTCGCAAGTTCTGCATAGGTGAGCGCGCCGATGAGCGACAACGCGCCGCCGAGCAGCCACGCCATCATCATCATCGCACCCGAGCCGGCGATGCCGGCGACGAGCGATGGGGTTTGAAAAATGCCGGCGCCGATGACGATGCCGACCGTGATCATCGTCGCGCCCCAAACACTCAGGACGGGACGCGGCGCCGCCGACGCATCTTCCGCGAGGGCAGCGCGCTCCACTTCAATACTCATGCGCGATCAGGACCGGGTGCCGACGTAACGCGTTTGCTTGTTATTGGCGTCAGTGACCGTCGCTTCGATGCGGTTGCCATTCACCTTGCCGGTCAATCGCGACGTGCCGCGCTCGCCGGTGAAGGCAAACTGCACCTCTGCGCCGTTGAGCTTCGCATCGCGAATTTCCTTGCTATCGACACCCATCCCCACGGTGCCGCGCAGTTCTTGGAATTCCTGCTCGAGCTGAGCCACGAAGCGTTCACCGCCTTGTTGCGGTGTGAAGGTCCAGGTTCCTGCCACCTGCGCAGGCACGATCCACAAATACGCGTAGCCGTCTTCAGTCGAGCGTTCGTCCGGCTCCCAGTCGTCCATCAAGAAGGAATGAGACACCACGCGTGTGCCTGGCTTCATCTTCAGCAATGTCGGCCGCAAGCGCAGGTTGAGCTCCGGCAATAAATACAGTGTCACGACTGTCGCATCGCTGAAGTCGATTTCGAAGATGTCACCTTCGATGACTTTCGCACGATCGCTCACGCCTGCGGCACTGACGAGACATTGAGCGTAACGCGCCATCTGCGGGTTGTATTCCACACCCACCGAACGCGCACCGAAGTCTCTTGCTGCTGCAATCGCGATTTTGCCGTCGCCTGCACCCAGGTCGTAGACCAGATCCGTCGAGGTCGTCTTCGCCATTCGCAGCATGCGCTCGACGAGCCCATCGTTCGTCGGCACCCAGATCACGTCCTTGCCCGCCTGACCGGATTGCGGTTTGTAATCTTTCTCACAATCCGCGCGGGTCACAGCGCTGGCTGCACCGCAAACGAGCGCGAGCGACAAGAGCGCTCCCGCATACAAGGCCCCACGTGAGTGCACCCTTCGCATATCTCCCCCTTCGTTGGCTTGGTAACGAGGCTTATAGATCAATTCTGCTCGACCGCTACGATCGCGCGGGATGCGTCATACCCGGCGCACGGCTTGGGCCGCGATAGTCTCGTACACGACGGACCTTTGCCAATTCTCCACCATGCATTTCGTTCCCTCGAACGCAGCTGCGCTGTGCTTTGCAACCGGACGATGCCTGTGGGCATTACTTCTGCCCAGGCCTCGATGATCGAACATGCAGAACGCCCCACCCGCCGCGCCCCCGACCCGCAGCACGCCGCTGTTCATCGTCATGAATGCGCGTTCCGGTTCAGGCGATGCGACTGACACTCGCCAATTGATGCAATCGATCCTCTCGCAGGCCGGACAGGCTCACGAGTTCGTTCTGGTCGAACGCCCTGAGGACATCTCCCGCCAGGCGCAGCGCGCGGTGGAATTGGCGCGCGAAAAACACGGCGCGGTGGTGGCAACGGGCGGTGATGGCACGATCAACGCTGTCGCGCATGCCGCCCTGCCCTGGCAACTTCCCTTCGGCATCGTGCCACAAGGGACATTCAATTATTCGAGCCGGGCGCATTCGATTTCGCTCGATCCCGAAACGGCGACGAGCGCCTTGCTCAATGCACGCTTGAAACCGATCCAAGTCGGTGTCGTGAACGATCGCATTTTTCTCGTCAATGCGAGCCTGGGCCTGTACCCCACACTGTTCGAGCGTCGCGAGGAAGCAAAGGAGCAGTTCGGGCGTTATCGGACGGTCGCGCTGCTGGCCGGATTGCGCGGCCTGTGCCAGGAACATCGTCAGCTCGTACTGGAGATCGAGCACGACAATGAGCGGGAGATCATCCGCACGCCGACCTTGTTCATCGGCAACAACTCGCTGCAACTCGAACGCATAGGTTTGCCCGAGGCGCAGGACGTGCAGCAATGGCGGCTCGCTGCCGTGGTCGTGCGAACGAATCGACCGCGTTCATTGTTATGGCTGGCGTTACGTGGTGCGCTGGGGCAACTGGCGGACGCAAAAAACGTCCGCGACTTTTCCTTCAGGAGGATGACGGTGAATCCATGGCTGCGTTACGGACATCGCGACATCAAGATCGCGCTCGACGGCGAGGTGTTGCGCATGCAATCACCGCTCGAATTTTCGATCGCGCCGCAACCGTTGTGGTTGCTGGCGCCGGCTGATGGCGACGCGGCAACGTGATGCAGATGCGACTCATCACAGCGAGTGCAATGCGTGCATTCGGATCGGCCCCTTTTGCTCGTGGGCTGACGTAGTCGTGCCCGCCGCTACCTTGCTGCAAATTTCCGATCCTCATTTCGGCACTGAGCAGCCGCCGGTCGTGGGCGCGCTACTGGAATTGGCGCGGCACATTGAACCGGAACTCGCGGTGCTTTCCGGTGACATCACACAGCGTGCACGTGCGGCACAGTTCGCTGCCGCCCGCGACTTCGTCAAACAACTCGCGACACCGACCACGCTCGCGATCCCCGGCAATCACGACATTCCATTGTTCAATGTGTTCGCACGCGCGCTTGATCCTTACGCGGGCTTCGAGGCGGTGTTCGGCACCGATCTCGAGCCGCAATACGTCAGTGATGCGTTCGCCATCGTGTGTTTGAACACCACGCGACCCAAGCGTCATAAAGACGGCGAAGTTTCGTACGAGCAGATCGAGCGCGCTGCGGCGTTGGCGCGCGCCGCAGATCCCAAGCAATTACGCATCGTGGTCGTGCATCAGCCCGTGCACGTGATCCGCACGCAAGACCTCGAGAATTTACTGCACGGGTACAAAGAGGCCGTCTGCGCGTGGGCGGAGGCCGGCATCGACATCGTCATGGGCGGGCATATTCACCTGCCGTACGTGCGCGCCGTGAACGATCAGATCTCAGGCCTCGAGCGGCGCGTGTGGGCGGTGCAAGCGGGCACCGCAACTTCGCATCGCGTGCGCTATGAAGCGCCGAATTCCGTGAATGTGCTGCGCTACGCACCGGGCGCAGCGCACGCGACCGTTGAACAGTGGAACTACGCGACGAAGGAGCGAGCGTTTGCGCGCGGCGAGAGCATTGAGATTGGCGTGGATCGCGCAGCGGCTTGAGTGGGCTCGGGGCTCGGGGCTCGGGGCTCGGGCCAGAAAAGTCCGGAGTTAATTTCTAGCCAAGCCCCACGCCCTGAGCTCCAGTGGCACCTACGTCAGTGCCATCGGAATGAAGTGCGCACGGCTCGCGCGATGCTTACTAGCGTCGCGCCGAGAGCGGTTCTGCGTTGTCACCCAGGCCGCCGCCGACTGCCAAGGCGAGATCCACCGTATTCAATAACGCGTCGCGTTGTGCCGCGACGAGGTCGATCTGCGCCTGAAACAAACCGCGACGCACATCGAGTAATTCCAGATACGCGATGTCGCCCTGCTCGTAACGCAACTCCGCCAGCTCCGTCGCGCGCGACAGGGCGGAGACCTGTGCGTTGCTCGACGTGCGCACGCTTTCGATCAAACGCTGCCCATTGAGCGCATCGAGCACTTCACGAAACGCTTCTTGCACGGTGCGCGAATACTCGGCCTGGCGTTGTTGACGCACGGCTTCGGCACGCGAGACGTTGGCGCGCAAACGTCCGCCTTGGAAGATCGGCTGCACGAGTCCCGCAGCCGCCGACCACGCTTCGGTGGGATCGGTAAACAGATTATCGAGTTCGCGACTCACCGAGCCGAAGGCGCCGGTGAGACTAATGCGCGGAAATAGCTCGGCGCGTGCGACGCCAATGTCTGCCGCTGATGCATTCAACGCTGCTTCCGCGGCGCCGATGTCTGGTCGGCGCGTCATCACGTTCGAGGGCAACTCCGCCGGCAACGCCACTGGCATCGGCAACTCGACTTCGCTCGTGAGAATGGCGCGCTCGACGAGATCCTGCGGTGAACGGCCCAGCAAGACACCGAGCGCGTTCACACGCCGCGTCAACTCGAGTTCGAGTTGAAACACCGAGGTGCGTGTCGCTTCGGCATCGGCCTCGGCACGCTGATACGTGAATTCATCGCTTTCACCCGCATCGAAACGCAGCCGCTCCAAGCGCAGGGATTCTTCACGCGTTGCCAACGTATCGCGGCCGCGCGCGAGTTGCTCGGCGGCGGCGATCAGCGCGAAGTAACCGCGCGCGACATCGCCGGTCAGCGTCAGCTTCGTCGCTTCGCGTCCGTACTCGCTGTTGAGCAACTGAGCACGCGCCGATTCGGAGGCTCGTTGATAGCGACCCCACAGATCGATCTCGAAGCCCACGGCGCCTTGCACGGTATAACTGGTCTGCGTGCGCTCAACACCGGGGAAGGAGACGATATCGGTGCTTGCTTTCGAGCGGCCCGCATTGCCTTGCAGGTCGAGCGTCGGCAGCCGATTGGCGTTCGTTGAGCGCAGCACGGATCGCGCCTGCTCCACACGTGCCGCAGCGACCGCGATATCGGTGTTGTATTCCAACGCTTCAGCGACGAGCTGATTCAGCACCGGATCGCCAAACAACGTCCACCACGGATCGGGCAGCTGCACGGTTTCACGTTCGACGGCGGGAAGACTCTCCGGCAACGCCAACTCAGGCTTCTGTGGATCGACACGCGAAACGACGCATCCGCTCAACGTGGCCGCAATCGCGATGGCTATGAAGGTCTTTTTCATCATCGAACTCGCTCGTCGAATGACAACTAGGCGTCGGGTGTCGGCGCGGGCGCCGCGCTCGACTTATCTGCTGCTCTTGCCGCGCGCTGCTCGCTCCAACCTGCAATCCATTTGAAGAACAGCGGCACGAAGAACGTCGCAATGAAGGTCGCAGCCAACATGCCGCCAATGACGCTCGTACCGAGCGAATGACGGCTCGCCGCACCCGCGCCCGTACTGATCGCCAGCGGCAAGACGCCAAAGATCAAGGCAAGCGAGGTCATGATGATCGGCCGGAAGCGCAGCCGCGCGCCCTCGACTGCCGCCTGCGCAATCGGCACGCCTTGGTGATAGCGCATCATCGCGAACTCGACGATCAGGATGGCGTTCTTGGCCGCCAGCCCCACGAGCGTCAACATGCCGATCTGGAAATAAATGTCGTTCTCGAGCCCGCGGAAAAACGCTGCGGTAAAGGCGCCGAAGGCAGCGAACGGCACGGCAAGAATCACGGCCAGTGGCAGCGTCCAGCGCTCGAACTGCGCAGCAAGAATCAGGAACACCATCAACACGCCGAGCAGATACACGCTGTTCGATGCGCCGCCGCTCATCTTTTCCTGATACGCCGTACCCGTCCACGCGAGCTGATACCCAGGCGGCAAGGCGTCCCGCGCCACTTCTTCGGCAACGCGAATTGCGTCGCCTGAACTGAAGCCGGGTGCGGCGCTACCCATGACTTTCGCCGCCGTAAATACATTGAAGCGCTCGACGATTTCCGGGCCGGTCACTTCGCGAATCGAAGCCACGGCCGTCAACGGCACCAACTCGCCCGAGCGCGCGCGCACGTACACGTTGCGAATGTCTTCGGGATAGGCGCGAAAGCGCGGCTCGGACTGCAGCTGCACCTGATAGACGCGTCCGTTGCGATTGAAGTCGTTCACGTACATCGCACCGAACGTGCTTTGCAGCGTCTCGAACACTTCGCTGACCGGCACGCCGAGCGTGATCGCCTTCTCACGATCCAGATCGATGCGCATCTGCGGCACGCTCGCACTGAAGGTCGTCATCACGCCGGTCAACTCCGGACGCTGTGAGGCTGCGGCGACGAATTGTTGTGCGGCGGCTTCCAGGTCCTGCACCGACCCGCGTCCGCGTGATTGGATGTACGCCTCGAAACCACCGGTCATGCCGAGGCCTTCGATCGGCGGCGGCGGCACCGCGAAGAACATCGCATCCTTCACTTTGCTGCTTTGCATGAACACCGAACCGATGACGGCGTCAGGCGTCATTGATGGATCGCCGGTGCGCTCGTCCCAATGTTTCAGCGGCAACCAGATGATGCCCCCGTTGGTTTTGAACGCTTGGGTCAATGCGTCCATGCCTGCGATGCCGACGGTCGTTTCGATCGCCGGGTGGCTGCGGATCGCATCATCGACTTGCTTGATTGCCTTCGTCGTGCGATCGAGCGAGGCGGCATCCTGCAGCGCGCCGATCACGAACACATAGCCTTGGTCTTCCTGTGGCGCGAGCGAGTTGGGCAAGAGGTTGAACAAGCCGACCGTCGCAATGATCATCGCGACGAACACACCGGCCGCGATCACACTGCGGCGCATGACGAATTGCACGCCGCGCTGATACCGATCCGTCACGCGACCGAACCAGTCGTTGAACCAGCGCAGGAAGCGGTTCGTGACCACATGATCGTGACGTAGCAGCAGCGCGCACAGCGCCGGCGTCAACGTCAGCGCAACGAAACCGGAGATCGCGACCGACACCGAAATCGTCACCGCGAATTGTCGATACATCTCACCGACGAGTCCGCCCATGAAGGCGACCGGCAAGAACACCGCCGTGAGTACGAGCACGATTGCGATCACCGGCCGAGTCACTTCCGACATGGCCTTCATCGTCGCTTCGGGCGCCGGCAGGTTTTCCGTCGTCATGATGCGTTCGACGTTTTCGAGCACGACGATCGCATCGTCCACGACGATGCCGATCGCCAGCACCATGCCGAACAATGTCAGCATGTTGATCGAGAAGCCGAGCATCAGCATCGCGGCGAACGTGCCGATCAACGAGACGGGCACCGCAAGCATGGGGATGAACGTTGCGCGCCAGTTCTGCAGGAACAACAGCACCACACAGAACACGAGGATCATGGCTTCTATCAGTGTCTTGAGTACTTCCTTGATCGAGACTTCGACGTACAGGTTCGTGTCGTATGGAATGTCATAGGACATCCCCGGGGGAAACTCCGCCGCCAGCTCGTTCATCCGTGCGCGAATCGCATTGCCGGTTTCAAGCGCATTGGCGCCCGGCTGTAGCAACACGCCGATCGCAATCGCCTGTTTGCCGCCAACGAACGAATTGAAGTTGTAGGTTTGCGCGCCGAGTTCGACGCGTGCGACATCACGCAGTCGAACGATCGCCCCGCGATCGGTCGTATGCACGACGATCTGCTCGAACTCTTCTGGCGTCTCGAGACGTCCTTGCGCGGTCACGGCATAGGTGAAATCGACATCCAGATCGATCGGCTCGACACCGATGCGTCCGGCCGCGAACTGCGAGTTCTGTTGGCGTACGGCGGCGGCGACATCCGCCGGCGTCAAACCCAATTGCGCAAGCTTGTCCGGTTGCATCCAGATGCGGATCGCATATTCCTGACCCCACATCTGCACATCGCCGATACCGGGTACACGGCGGATTTCATCGAGGATGTTGAGCGAGGTGTAGCTCGACAGCTCGAGCGGGCTCATCGTGCCGTCGGGCGAGGTGATGCCGATGATCTGCAGAAAGTTCATCGACGCCTTGCGCACGACGACGCCTTGACGACGTACTTCCTCGGGCAGCCGCGGCACTGCGGCTTGGACGCGATTGTTCACGTTGATCGCGGCCAAATCCGGATCGGCGCCGACAGCGAACGTCACGGTAATCATGAGCGTGCCATCGCCCGAGTTCACCGACGTCATATAGAGCATGTTTTCGACGCCGTTGATTTCCTCTTCGATCGGCGCTGCGACCGTTTCGGCGATCGTCTCGGCCGTCGCGCCCGGATACATGGCCGCGACCGTCACCATCGGCGGAATGATGTTCGGGTACATCGACACTGGCAGTGAGGCAATGCCGCCCAACCCCGCAAGCACGATGAAGGCGGAGATCACGCACGCGAAAATCGGCCGGGTGATGAAAAAGCGCGAGATCATGCAGCCTCCCGGCCGGGCTCAGCCTGCGCCGCTGACTGATCTGTGTGCGGCGCCGCGGTCTCGGCTTGGCGCACGGCACCGTCGATCGACACTGCATTCACCTGCATGCCCGGCATCACTCGCATGAACGCACCTTCGACGATGTAGCGATCACCGGCGTTCAAGCCACTCGTGACGAGCACGTTGTTACCCATGCTGCGACCCAATTGCACCGGGCGCATTTCGACCGTCTGATCGGCGCCGACGATCATTACGAACGACCCTTGCGCGTTCGCCATGATGGCTTTGCGCGGCACCAACACGACATTGGTGAGCGCAACCCCTTCCACCTTGGCGCGCACGAATTGCCCGGGCAGCAGTTTGCCCTCGGCGTTCGGCAGCACGGCACGCACGCGCACGGTGCCTGAGTTCACTTCCACCGCGTTGTCGACGAACGTCACCTTCGCGGCTTCCGGATACTCAGCGCCGCTTTCGAGCAGCAGCTTCACGAGCGGCGGTGTCGCCTTGTTCGCTGGCGCTAACGTCGCACGAATCAGTGCGGCTTCGGACTCGGGGACCGAAAATTCCACATACAGCGGATCGACTTGCACGATGCGCGTAAGCAAGCTCGAACCTTGATCGGTGGAGACGAGGCTGCCTTCGGACATCACTTCGCGGCTGGTCAGTCCGGCGATCGGCGCACGCACGTCGGTGTACTCGAGATCGAGTTCGGCCGTGCGCAGATTCGATTCCGCCGCGGCCACATGCGCCTGCGCCACTTCGAATGCGGACACGGTTTCATCGCGACGGCTTTGGCTCACCGCGTTCTTTTCGAACAACGGCAGGATGCGATCACGCTGCCGGCGCGCTTCATCCAAGCGCGCTTTTGCGACCGCGAGCTCGGCGCGTTCGGAGGCCACGCGCGCACGAATCGGCTCGGGATCGATCTGGAACAGCGGCTGCCCCTCTTCGACGCGACTGCCTTCTTCATAGCGGCGCTTCAAAAGAATGCCGCCAACGCGGGCGCGCACCTCGACCTCGCGCGAACCTGCCGTGCGTGCCGTATAGGTCAGCTCGAGGGGGACCGGCTCCTGTGAGACCGTTTGCACGGCGACTTCTGGCGGCGGCGGCACCTGCTGTTCGGGCTGTTTCGCGCAACCGGCGAGCACGCTCGCGACCAATATCGTCAGTACGGATCGACGCCACATTGGTTGTTTGTTATTCCCCATAAAGTCACCCGTAAGCTTCATCTGCCAGTTTCAATAGTTCTTGGACGATTTCATCGCGCTGCGCTGCGCTGAACGGCGAGATGCGCAAGGCTTCGCGCATCCTCAAGCCGTCGATCGCGAGCGTGACGATGGCGGCGCGCGCGAAATCCGCGCTGTTGGCTTCCATCTCTGCGGTGTATTCGGTAATGCGCTTGCGAATGACGTCGAGCAGCGCCAGGTCGTTGGCCGCGGTCGCGAGCAATACGGCGCCGGTCGACTTGCAGCGTGGGTCGGATCCGAGCGCGCCGAGAATGCACGCTTTCAAATCGCGCGAGCTATCGTCCGTCAGTTCGTCGCGTGCTGCGGACACGCACTGCTCGAGGCTGTCGACATAGCGCTGAGCCAGCGCGCCAAGCAGCAATTCCTTCGACGGAAAGTGATACAGCAGACCGCCCTTGCTCACACCCGCCGCTTGCGCGACCGCATCCAACGTCAAGCGTGTCGCGCCGACTTCGACGATGACGTGCTCGGCCGCCTCGAGAATCCGCTCGCGTGCTGAACCCACATTCGACTGGTCTGCAACCATGGAGGCCTCTCGAAACACGAAGATGCGCAGCGGCTGGATACCGGCGCTATACCAGGGGGCCGGCATCCTAACCGTCCAGCCGGTACAGTGACAATGCGGACGCGATTCCTTAACCATGCTTCACTTTTGCTAAACAAACGTATGGCGGCTACGCCATTTCGTTTCGCGAGCGTATGCGTTTCGCTAAATCAGTATTACGCTGCGAACGCTTCGGAATAACCCTTCACTCGGTCATTTCTCAGGTGACTGAGCGGCACGGAAACCGGCTGGCTGGACGAATCCAACGCAGCGCTGCACGCGAGTTCGTTTCAAAGACGGGCGAGACACGCCGGATGCGACATCGACACGATAAATGCAACAAGGACGGCGGCTGTCGATGCGCATGCAGTGCATCCGTATCACTACGCTCGCGTCATCACGCATGAGACGCGACGATGCGCGGCGGGCCAACCAAAAAATGCGTCGCAGGCAGTGATGCTTACAATGCCCAGCTTCATGCGGGGGATGAATGACCGAAAACACCGTATCTGATTCAGTCGATGGGTTCTTGCCGATCGGTACAGCGTATGACGGCTCCAGTGCGCTCATCTGGATCAACGCGATCTCCGATCTGATCATTGCGCTGACCTGCTTCGCCGTACCCTTCGTGCTTGCGTACGTCGCGAAGCGTCGGCGCGACTTGCCGTTGGACTGGCTCGTCATCACCTTCAGCCTCGGCGTATTGGCGAGCGGCGTCATGCATCTGCTCGCCATCTGGAACCTCTGGAACACGGCACATTGGGCGGCAGCGGTGGCGAAGGTCCTGACTGCCGCGACCGTCATTCCCACGGCGTTGCTGATGTGGCGCTATCTGCCGGAGATCCTCTCGCTTCCCAGTCAGCGCCAATTGCAGAACGCGAACGACTCGCTCGCGCGCGCCAATCGCGAGCTCGAAGCATTCACCGCCTCGGTGTCGCACGACTTGCGCTCGCCATTGACAACGATTGCGGGCCAAGCGGGCTTGCTCGGGCTGGCACTCGGTGCGAATACGACCGAGGAGCAAAAGCGGCGTCTATCGCGCATTGAGGCAAGCGTGAGACAGATGTCGGAGCTGATCGATGCACTGCTGGCGCTGTCGCGCATTTCGCGCCATACGCTGCACCGTGAAATCGTCGACGTCACGAGCCTGTTCGAAGCGGCATATGCCGAACTGCGCCAGCACGAGCCTCACCGCAGCGTCGAAGTGAGCGTGCAGCCCGGAATGATCGCGCACGGCGATCGCCGCCTGATGTCCGATCTGGTTACCAACCTCGTGGCCAATGCTTGGAAGTTCACCGCAAAAGAACCCCATGCGCGCATCGAAGCCGGGCAAACGGTGCAAGGCATGATGTCGACGCTCTACGTGCGCGACAACGGCGCCGGCTTCGACATGCAATACGCGCACAAGCTATTCAAGCCGTTTCAACGTTTGCACTCAGCATCGGAATTCACAGGCTCGGGCGTGGGTCTTGCAACCGTGTCGCGCATCGTCGAACGCCACGGCGGACGCATCTGGGCCGAGGCGCAAGTCAATCAAGGCGCGACCATTTACTTCACCCTGCCCACCTCACCGCTGACCGGCGACCATCTTGCCCGCTCTCGAGCATCTGCGCGCTCGGCGACGAGTCACTGATCGGCACATTCATCCTGAGCGAGTGGATCGTGCTGCAACGCCGTTGACGATTCATGCATTGACCGATCTCCACCACAGCCCGATTTTGCCTTTAAGGAATCCGGCGCATCGACTTAGAATCCCGGGCTACTCATAACAAGCGGGCAGTCATCAATGTCCTTCGATCAGAACGCCCTAGATAGTTTGAAGATCGAACGCGCCGCCGAACCCGAGAGCTCGAGCAATGTGTATAGATGGTTGATCGGCGCGGTGTTGCTCCTTGCCGTGGTCGCGGGCGCCTTTGCCTTATTGCGTGACAACGCCATCGAAGTGGCGACGGCGACGGCAGTGCCGGTCAGCAATGGCAGCGGCGGCGGCTCCGCCGTCCTCAATGCCTCCGGCTATGTCGTCGCACGTCGCCAAGCCACCGTTTCCGCAAAGATCACCGGCCGCATCGATGAAGTTCTCGTCGAAGAAGGCATGGACGTAAAAGAAGGCCAAGTGCTGGCGCGCCTGGATGACACGACGGCCAAACCACAGCTCACCTTGTCGCAGCGGCAGCTCGAGTCCACGCAAAAGGATCTGGAAGAAGTCGAAGTGCGTGTGGCAGAGGCTGCGCGAAATTTCGCGCGGATGGAAACGCTGCGGACGGACAATTTAGTGAGCGAATCTCAACTCGATACCGCGCAATCCGAACTCGCCGCCCTACAGGCACGTTTGGAAGCGATGCGCAGCAATGTGCGCGTGGCCGAAAGCTCCTTACGCGTGCGTCAACAAGAAGTGGATGACCTCACCGTGCGCGCGCCATTCGATGGCGTCATCGTCTCGAAAGATGCGCAACCGGGTGAGATGGTCTCGCCGATCTCCGCAGGCGGCGGCTACACCCGCACCGGCATCGCGACGATCGTCGATATGAGTTCGCTCGAAATCGAAGTCGACGTCAATGAGGCTTACATCAATCGCGTGACGGCCGGTCAGAAGACCGAAGCCGTGCTCGATGCCTATCCGGGTTGGACGATTCCAAGCCATGTCATCAACATCGTCCCCACGGCCGACCGTCAGAAAGCCACCGTGCGAGTGCGCATCGGCTTCGATGAACTCCACTCACGCATCCTGCCCGACATGGGCGTCAAGGTGACCTTTCTCGATACCTCACCGCGGCAAGCCGCGAACGACGGCAATGCGCGTGCAGCGGTGCGCATTCCTGCCTCGAGTGTCTTCAAGGATGGCGAGATGTCCTATGTCTGGCGCGTCAGTGACGCGCGCGCCGAGCGCGTCGCCGTAAGTGTTGGCGCCGCGCGCGACGGACAAGTGGAGGTGTTATCGGGCATCCACGCAGGCGAAGTCGTCATCGCCCAACCCGTCGATGGGTTGACGGACGGTATCCCGGTGAAATCGGGCGGCGCTAGTTGATGCAGCCCGGATTCGATGTCGGCATTCATTCCGACACTCTGCGCAAAGTGTCGGCATAAATTCCGACCTGGAAATCCGGGCGGTGATTAGAACGCGGCGAAATTCGCTTCGAGAATTTCCGCTTCGGCGGCGCAACCGATCTCGCGCACGGAATTCGGCGCCGGATAAAAATCTTCCATGAGATCTTTGCCGCCCGCAGCGCGCCAGCGCACCTTCGTGACGACGGTTTTGAAAGTATGTGAATTCGTCAACCACAGACGATTGTTCTGATCGTCACAGGTGCCTTCGAACTTCAAAGACACGAACGTATCGGGCGCGGCCTCTTCTTCCGCCGCGTAGCTCGCCACGCCAGAGCCGAGCACCATCATGCCCAAGGAAATCGTGACGATCGAAATCGACCTTCTCATGTTTATCCTCCTGGTACGTCTAATGGCACTTAACAGCCGCCAGTGCGCTTCGTGCTGAGCCCGTCCGGCGTGCTCAGGCGAACGCGAATTCTTAGTCGACTATTACGAGCCAAGCCATGTGCTGGCTGACGCTCCCGCTGCCCCCGAAGTCACCTCTTATAGCGCCACCACACCGAAATGGCGGATCGCGCTGCAGAACGAGGTGAAATATAGCCCCTCGACGACGCCACGCCTATGCGCTGCGGCCGCTTAGTGCCGCGAAAACTGCCAACCGCGTCGCACGTTTCGGGATCCGCCACCTGTACAGCGATGCATCTGCTTGTCATCGAACAAGCATTCGCAGTCGTCTCCCGCTCGAAGACAGAGACCTTGAGCGCGAGCTGTGTCGAGAAGCTAACGCGCTGCGCATGAATGTCGGATGACCGACGCCGTGTGCGCTGGTTCACGCACTGCGATCAGCCGGCGCGCTTGCTCGAGATAAAACTCACCTCAACCACACCGCCGCGTGTGCTCTAGTCCCCAGTTTGACCGTTGATTCGTCAAGTTTTTGGCATTGGTCCCGCTATTGCATTGGAGAGCCGTAACTCTTCGTACGCGGAGCATCCTTTGTTGCCCTGGTTCAAACAGCATCGCCATGCCAATGCGCGCGCGGGCATCGTTCTCGCCGAGCGCTCACTCGCTATTGCCGTCGTGAAGCGCGAACCGAACGCCAAACCCACGATCACGCACTGCTCGAGCCACCCGCTCGAAGCTGACGGCAGCCAGGCGCTCAAAGCAGCCGTCGACAAAGCGGCGGCGCAACGCATCCCAACGTGTGCGGTCGTCGATGGCGATGACTATCAACTGGTGCAAGTCGAGGCGCCCGAGGTCCTGCCATCCGAGATGCGCGCCGCCATTCGCTGGCGATTGAAGGATGCGATCGCCTTCAGTGTCGATGACGCCGCCGTCGACATCTTCGAAATTCCTGAACCCGCACGCCATACCCAGACCAAGATGCTGTTCGCGGCCGCCGCACGCAATTCGGCCGTGCAACGTATCAGCGGCACGCTCAAGCCGCTCGCCAAGGGTTTCGACGCCATCGACATCCCTGATTTGTGTCTGCGCAATATCAACGCCTGCTTGCCTCAGGATGCAAAGGGACTCGCGATGCTCGCGTTGCATGAGGACTTTGCGCAGCTCGTCATCACGCGCCAGGGGTCACTGTATGTCACGCGCCGCATCGACTTGCGCGGCGGCTTCAATCCGCACGTTCAGCACGACGCCACCTCGGACATCGATGCGGGCACGCTGGCGCTCGAGCTGCAACGCTCGCTCGACTATTACGAAAGCCATTACGACCAAACGCCGATCGGTGATCTGGTGCTCGCGCCCGCCGATGAACGCACGCAGTCGCTGGCTGCTGGGTTGCGTGATGAAACGAGCTTGCGTATCAGCGTGCTCGACGTGCGCGAGCACTTCAATGTCTATAAGAGCGGCGAGGTCATTACCGATTGGCCCACCCTGATGGCGCTAGGCGCGGCGCTGCGACTCGACTCAGAGGACGCATGAGATGCGCCAGCAGATCAACCTCTATCAACCGATTTTTAGCGAACAGCGCAAGCCGCTGTCGTTTCGCATGGTTGGCGTCGCGTGCCTGCTCGTGCTCGCAGGCCTCACCGCATACTCGATCCATACGCGACAGCAGCTCGCGCAGTTGGAAGCATCCGTTGATGCATTGCGGATGCAACATGCGGAGCATAAGGCATCGCTCCCTGAGCAGCCTGCGTCCACCAACGATGACATCCAGGCGCGCGTAAAAAGCCTCGAGCACGCGCTCGAAATACGGCGGGTGGCGCTGCAAGTACTGCAATCCGGCGGCGCCGGCCAGACCGTGGGCTTTGCTTCACGCATGGAGGCGCTCGCGCGACGGCACATCGACGGGCTATGGATCGACCGCCTCACGCTTTCAGGCACGAATGGTTCGATGAGCCTAAGCGGTGTCGCTTTGGATCCCGACATCGTGCCGGTTTACTTGCACAACCTCGCCCGCGACAGCGTCCTGAGCGGCACACGCTTCGATGACTTCGTGATCGAGCGGCCCAGCGCGACCGTGGATTCCGCCTCTCCCGATGCGGCTGCGGACACCCGTTCGCCGCGGGCATCGACACCGCAGCCGCACGTGCGCTTTCGCGCCGGCAGCAAGGCGTTGCTCGCGACGAACAACACGGAGAACGCGACGTGAAACTCGGCGCCACTCTTGAAACCTGGGGCGCGCGCTTCGACGCCCTTTCGATGCGCGAACGCGTGCTGAGCGCATGCGCCGTGCTCGTGGCGTTATTCATGATCTGGACGCTCATCGTGCTCGATCCGATGTCGGCGCGCCGAGCGGCTCTGCTTGCCGAACAAGCATCGTTCGAAAGCATGGACACACTCGACGATCCGCTCGCTGCTGAACTCGCGCTCGCGCGCGAGCAGGAAGCGACGCTTCGTCAGGCATTGGCGCAGATCGACACGCAACTCGCAGCCAAGTCGGCCGGCTTGATCGCGCCCGAGCGCATGGTGCAGGTCATCCAGGAGCTGTTGGCGAATCAGCGCGGCATCAAGCTGCTGAGCCTGCACAACAAACCCGTATCGAGCCTCATCTCACGAGCCTCATCGGCGGTCTCGTCGAACGAAGACACCGCGCCCGAGGACGTACCTGCAAGCGGCACGAGCGCCGCACCAGAAGTCGCGCCCTTCATGCATCCGGTCGAACTGGTCATCGAAGGCACGTATCTCGACATCCTGGCGTATTTGCGTGCGCTCGAAGCACTGGAGTGGCGCTTCTACTGGCAAGTGCTCGAACTGGAAAGCACGCAGTACCCGCTCAATCGCGTTCGCATCGAACTTTCAACTCTCAGCATGGACAAGGACTGGCTTGGCGTCTGACGCCCTGCGACTTATGAACACCATCACACATCCCTACCTTGCCACCGTGCTGCTCATGATGAGCGCGCAAAACGTAAGCGCCGAGCGGCTGGTCGACCCGACGCGGCCCGCGCACGCAAAGCCGGCGGTCAACAAGCCGCAATCGCGTGCGCTGCGGCTTGAAGCAATTCTCACTTCGCAAGGCGCGCGCGTTGCCATCGTCAACGGCAAGCTCGTACGCGACGGTGATCACATTGGCGATGCACGCATCGATGCGATTCTCCCGGACGCGATTTGCTACACGCTCGGAGGCCGCTCGATGACGGCTCGATTGCAAGCCAAAGCCGC
>CAZIXV010000051.1:0-17494 GCA_964543105.1 uncultured Steroidobacteraceae bacterium | reverse complement strand
GTCGTACCGTTTCCGATTTCTTGCGGTAACTGCTTCTTTTGCAGTCGTGAAGAATTCTCGCTTTGCGAGAACTCGAATCCGAACGCGCACGTCGCGGAAAAAATGTGGGGGCATTCGCCCGCGGGCATTTATGGCTACTCGCACATGCTCGGTGGTTATGCAGGCGGTCAGGCAGAGTACGTGCGCGTTCCGTATGCCGATATCGGCCCGATCAAGGTGCCGGACTCGCTGACGGACGAGCAAGTGCTGTTCTTGTCGGATGTGCTGCCGACCGGCTATATGGCGGCGGAGAACTGCAATATCCAGGACGGCGATACCGTGGCCGTCTGGGGCTGCGGGCCGATCGGCTTATACGCGATCGTCAGCGCGCGTCTGCTCGGCGCCGGCCGTGTGATCGCCATCGATCGCTTCCCGGAACGTTTGCGCAAGGCGCGCGAGGCGGGCGCTGAAACGCTCAACTACGAATCGACGGACATTCTTGCCGCTTTGAAAGAGATGACCGGCGGGCGTGGTCCGGATTCATGTATCGATGCGGTCGGTCTCGAAGCGCATATGCACGGCGCAATCGGAACCTATGATCGAGCCAAGCAGGCAATGCGGCTGGAAACCGGCCGGCCCGGCGTATTGCGCGAAGCCATCATGGCCTGCCGCAAAGGCGGCACATTGTCTGTGCCTGGTGTGTACGGTGGCTTGATCGACAAGGTGCCGTTTGGCGCCATCGTCAACAAAGCGCTGCAGGTGCGCTCAGGACAGACGCACGTGCAGCGCTACATGAAGCCGCTACTCGAACGCATCGAGAACGGCGACATTGATCCGTCTTTCATCATCACGCACCGCATGCGCCTGGACGACGCGCCGCATGGTTACGAGATCTTTCGGGACAAGGAAGATGAATGCGTGAAGATCGTTCTGAATCCTTGAGCGAGGTCATCATGGCTAACTCACGTAGCGAGCAGCGGCATTCCAGGGATCGGCGTTTCGAGATCGAGCCCTCGGATGAATGGCAGGACGCCTATGGGCGCGGTGGGCCAGTGCGCTCGGACGAGCCGGAACGCGACTACTATTTCGAACACAACGCTGCACCCATGAGAAATAACCCGGCACCGCAAGGTCGACGCCAGCGCATGTCCTGGCGTGCCGCCGGTGCGCAGGACTATCCGGGCGGCGATCTGGAAGAGCAGTTGGCTGCTTCGCATCGCGGCAAAGGACCCAGGAGCTATCGGCCTTCCGATGAGCGTCTGCGCGAACGCGTGTGTGAGCGCCTGACGGACGATCCATTCATCGACGCTACGGACATCGAAGTGTCGGTGGCCAATGGCGAAATCACGCTAGCGGGAACGGTCGATACGCGGCAGATGAAGTATGCCGTCGAGGATTTGATTGCCGATATGGGTGGCGTCACCACGGTTCACAATTCGATTCAGGTAGCGCGCACCGGCGTCTGATCATCGCTGCGCTACGGAGAGCGCCGTGGTCTCAAGGTCGCGTACGTTTGCGGTGCGCGCCTGCAGGCCGAGCTTTTTCATTAGCGTTTGCGCGTCGCGCGGCGCACGCAGCTTTACATCGGTATTGTCGAAATAGCAGTACACATCGCGCGGTACCTTCTTGGGCCGCTGCTCGGTGATCTTCATCCCGTCGCTATCACCGCCACGCTGCCAGCCCTGGATGCGCTCGGCCCAGCGATCCAACGCACGATCGCTGTAGCCGCTTTGATAAAGCTGTTTATCTCCATGCAGCCGCAGATAAAGAAAGTCCGCCGTCACGTCCTGCGGCATCGGCCAACGTTGCGCAGTCTCCGCCACGACCAACGCGATGCCACGAGCGCGCAGCATCGCCACGAAGCGCGGATCGAGGAAGCTCTCGTGACGGATCTCGAACGCATGTCGTAGCGGCCGGACCTCATCAATGGCCAAGCGTGCGCGACCCTTCATGCGTGCATCACGAGATCGGGCGAGACGCAATGCGGCCGCGGTGTTCGGTGGCAACAGCTCGATGAAGTCGGCAAAGCGTTGCGGATCGAAACGCATCTGCGGCGGAAATTGCCAAAGAATCGGCCCGAGCTTGTGGCGCAAATTGAACAAGCCCGACGCGAAGAAGTTGGCGAGCGGCGTACGTACGTCTTTCAGCCGCTTCATATGCGTGATGAAGCGTCCGCCCTTGACGGCGAACTCGAAATCCGGCGGCGTCTCTTCGAACCATTGCGCGTAGTACTCGGGACGCTGCAATGAATAAAACGAGCCGTTGATCTCGATGGTCGGCAAGAGCCGCGAGGCGTAGGCAAGTTCGAGTCGCTGCGGCAGCGTCTTCGGATAAAACACGCCTCGCCAAGGGGTGTAGCGCCAGCCGGACACCCCGACGCGGATTCGAGTGGAAGAAGCATGCACCGTCATGATCCAACAACGCACCGACGATGCACGAAGATCGCACAGCGCTCCCATGAAAAAATTTCCGAACGTGACTCACGAAGGCATCGGATGGCGAGGCATCGCAGCATCGCTAAAGTGTCACAGCCATACGCTACCGTGAATTCGCGCTGTCATGCGTACAGCGCGTGTGTCTGCACGCGGCGACGCTCGAAAACGTTTTTGTTCCCTTCGAAGGAACAAAAACGCAGGGCGGGTATTTGTCACAGCCGCACAACCTTCAAGGTTGCTGTGCAGTCGCAGCATCGTCAGGGAGTTGCAGACACACTGGCTCGCGATCTGGGTGTGTAAGCGTTACACGCGTTCGGTGCGCTGTGTCGATCAGACGCGACGTTTGCAAACCAGGAACGATACTTGCTTGATACGACGCGGGGTCACCACTATGGATGTGGCGTTTTCGAAACGGGGGCGTGTATGCAGCAGTCGAGCATCAGCTCGCGCTGCAGTTGAAGGTTAAATGGGAGTAACTATGCGCCTTGCGACGTTCGTTATTGGGCTGGTTGTCGCCACGACGGGAGGAGCCGCCGAAGTTTCAGATGCTGGCGGCGTGAGTAGTACACGCGTTCCAGTCTTTGTCGCGCCGATGGCCGACAACCTCGGCATGCGTGACGCGCCGCTTCGCAGCGGCGTCATCGGCGCCATGGGATTGGTGCCCGCGCAACACCCAAGCTCGTTTGCGCTGCCGATCAGCAACCCCTTGGCGGCGCCTGCGAATCGTTACAACCCTGCAAACATTCCGTTGCCTGTCGAGCGCACGCTCGAAGATCACGTTCTCACCGGCTTCGTGGCATTGATGCTCATCGCATATCAATTGCGGCGTAAGCACCGGTTCTTACGACCGCACCGCTTCAACGCCTGATACGGCTGTGATGTATCGGCATGGTCGCTCCGATCATGCCTGCATCCCGATGCCGTCGACCGTAGGTCGTGATGGATAGCTCTGGAATTCAATGAATAGCACGGAATATTCGGCGCCGGCTTCGGCGCGCGAGCTCGAGCAATGGCGGCTGCGCGATCGTTCCGGCGAGGTCAGTGCAAGCGAGCCGGTGTCGGTTTTCGCTATCAAGTCGCTACTCTATCCAGTGATTCCGGCGGTGACGCTGCTCGTGTGCCTCATTGCATGGGGCGAGCCGTTTTACGGACCCTACGTGCTCGTCGGTGTGCTGGCGTTCCTCGGTGTGGCCGATCTGCTCGATGGCATGCCGCCGCGCATCACCCCGCTCATCGCAATGGCATTGCGATCACTCATCGACATCTGCCTGCGTTGGGCGGTGTTGATGATCTTCTTGTACGTCTTGCTCGACCTGTCTGCCTTGGGCCACTACTTCAGCAAACCGGTGCTTATCAGCTGGGCCTTCGTGACGCCCCTCGTCCTGTGGATGGGTGAGTTGACGGCGCAGCGTGTTCTCGATCGCGTATCTCAAGCGCGTCGGACGCGCAAAGCCGTCATCATCGGCGCCTCATCACGCGGCATGCAGTTGGATGAAACGTTGGCCGCAAAGTCGAGCTTGCGAATCCAGGTCGTCGGCTTCTTCGATAACCGTGCGTCAGCGCGCTTGCCGCAAACCTGTGCGACGCGCTTGCTCGGCGATCTCGACGACGTGGCGAGCTACGTCTCCAAGGAAGGCGTCGACATCGTCTATATCACCTTACCGATGAGCCCGCAGCCGCGCGTGCTGGAGCTGCTCAACTCACTGCGCGATTCCACGGCGTCGATTTATTTCGTGCCCGATCTCAGCGTGTTCGATCTCGTGCAGCCTCGCTTCGATCTCGTCGATGGCATTCCCGTCATCGCCGTGTGCGAGTCGCCGTTTTATGGCGTGCGTGGTATGGCCAAGCGGTTGAGCGATCTATTCATCTCCAGCGTCGGCATTCTGTTGCTCGCGCCGGTATTCGCATTCGTGGCGCTCGGCGTGAGGCTCAGTTCGCCCGGACCGGTCATCTATCGCCAAAAGCGCTACGGCTTGGATGGCAAGGACATCGTGGTCTACAAGTTTCGTTCGCTGCGGGTGGTGGAGGATGGCGCCACGAACTACACCCAGGTATCGCGTAACGATTCGCGCGTGACGCCATTCGGCGCGTTCATCCGCCGCACCTCGCTCGATGAGATCCCGCAATTGTTCAATGTCTTTCTCGGCAACATGAGCATCGTCGGCCCGCGGCCCCATGCCGTGGCGGTCAATGAAAACTATCGCCGCCAGATTCCCGGTTACATGGTGCGCCACAAAGTGAAGCCCGGTATCACCGGGTGGGCGCAGGTCAATGGCTACCGCGGTGGCGACGATCTGCATTCGATGACGATGCGCATCAACTACGACTTGGAATACCTGCGGCATTGGTCGCTGGGTTTCGACTTCATCATCATCCTGAAAACCGCACTCATGGTGTGGAAGGACAGACATGCGTATTGATGTCGGACGTCCGCGCTACGCGACGCTGATTTTGCTTCTGGCATCCATCCTCACGTTGTGGATGGCGCGCGCTTCTGCTGAGAACGGTGCGCAGGCACCGGCAGCGAGCGCGCCGTCGCAAGACTATCGCGTCGGCGCCGGCGATCTGCTGCGGGTCTCGGTGTTCGGCTCACCGGAGTTATCGACCGATGCGCGCGTCGCCGAGTCCGGCACGATCACCATGCCCCTGATTGGTTCGGTACCGGTGGCGGGCCTCTCGAGCGCGCAAGTCGAACAGACGCTCGCGCGGCGGTTCATCGATGGCGGCTTCCTGCGGCAGCCGCAGGTGTCGGTGCTGATTGCGGAGTACGTCAGCCAACAAGTGTCGGTCCTGGGGCACGTCTCGAAGCCCGGTCAGTACGCGCTGCGCGCGACGAGTCATGTGCTCGATGTGCTGGCTGAAGCCGGCGGCATCATCGCGCAATCCGCAAGCGACGTCGCCACGCTGATTCGCAGCGACGGCACGAAGCTCGACCTGAATTTGGATGCGTTGTTTCGCGGCGATCCGGCGCAAAACGTGCAGGTGCAAGGGGGCGATCGTCTGTACGTGCCACGCGCCGATTTCTTCTACATCTACGGACAGGTAAACCGTCCCGGTCAGTATCGGCTCGAGCGCAAGATGACGTTGTCGCGTGCGATTTCCGCAGGTGGCGGCTTGACCTCGCGCGGTACCGAGCGGCGCGCGATCGTCAAACGTCGCGACGAGAACGGCGAGGAAAAAGAGTATTCGGTGCGCGCATCGGACGTGCTCAAGCCGGATGACGTCGTCTTCATCAAAGAAAGCTGGTTCTAAACGCGCTGCTATTTATGAACATCGGCCAATTACTACAAATTCTCTGGGCGCGCCGGCATCTCGTGTTCGGCGTCATGATGGGCGCGATCGCGCTGGCGTTACTCGCCAAGATCGTTTTGCCACCGACCTACGTCGCCGTCACTTCACTCGTCATCGATGGCAAGGGCGTCGATCCAGTTACGGGTGCAGCGTTGCCGACTGGCACGAGCGGCAGTCAGATGTCGACCCAGATCGACGTCATCACCAGTCGCGCCGTGGCGGTGAAAGTCGTGGACGCGTTGCAACTCGTCGACCCGAGCGACCCCGAAGCCGAGCGCGCACGCATCGGGAAGGCATATCAATTGCTCGGTGCGCTGAACGTCCGGCCGACCTCGGGCAGCAACATCGTGCGCATCCGCTTCGAGGACTCCGATCCGCAATTCGCCGCTGCAGCCGCCAACGCATTCGCCGACGCCTATGTGAGCACCAGCCTCGAACTGAAGCTCGATCCATCACGGCGCCAGAACGTGTGGTTCGATGAGCAGCTGCGCAACTTGCGCAATACCGTGGAGGATCGCCGCCAGCGGTTGAGCGAGTATCAACGCGACCACGGCATCATTGCGACCGACGAGCGGCTCGATGTCGAGAACGCACGGCTCAACGATCTGTCACGCCAGCTCGTGGAAGCACAGCGCGTGCAGCAGGACGCACAGGCGCGTCAGCGCCAAGCGGGGCAGGGCGGCAATCTGAACGAGCTGCCAGAGATCATGAACAATGGTCTGCTGCAATCCTTGAAAGCTGAACTCGTGCGCGCCGAAGCGCGCTTCGCCGAGTTGTCCGAGCGCTTCGATCGCAACCATCCGCAGTATCAAATGGCGAGCGCCGAGGTGAGTGCGCTGCGCGAGAAGATTGCGGCGGAAACCAACAGCGCGACTGCTTCGATCGGTCAAGCTGCGCAAATCGCCAATCGCCAGGTGGACAACCTGCAGCGCGCCTTCGATGAACAAAAGCAACGCATCCTCGAGCTGCGACGTGAACGCGACGAGGTCTCGGTGTTGAGCCGCGAAGTCGAAACGGCGCAGAGCGCATATGACGCAGTGTTACAGCGCGCGAGCCAGGTGAACCTGGAAAGTCAGCTCGAACACACGAGCGTCGCCGTGCTGGATCGCGCCGCGCCGCCGGGAAATCCGGCACCGCCCGGACTCGTACTCAGTCTCGTTCTCGCGGGCGTATTCGGCGCGATGCTGGGCGCTGCGCTGGGACTCTTACTGGAAATGCTCGATCGGCGCGTGCGCGCCGGCGATGAGTTGTCGCGGCTCACGGGACTCGAGGTGTTGGCGGAAGTGCCGCGCCTGCGCGCAAGTTTCCGTTCGCCACGCGCTCGTTTGACGTACGGCACCAAGCCCCCACCGCTCGAAGCAAAACCGGCCTGACCGTTCACACCTGCTGGATTCAATATGGCCATCAACCCTCTACCGCCATCGTCATCAGAACCGACGGGACACCGCCAGATCGGTGAACTGTTGGCTGAAGCCGGCCGGCTGACCGAACACGACATCCGTCGCGTGGTTGCCGTACAGCGCAAGCGCGGCCTGCGTTTCGGCGAAGCGGCGCGCAG
The DNA here is from genome assembly GCA_964543105.1 of uncultured Steroidobacteraceae bacterium. Classification (GTDB taxonomy): domain Bacteria; phylum Pseudomonadota; class Gammaproteobacteria; order Steroidobacterales; family Steroidobacteraceae; genus Steroidobacter. Next base: position 10,231 of record CAZIXV010000051.1, on the reverse strand, counting down.
TCTGGGGTTGGTGAACGACGACGACATCCAGCGCGCCCTCGCGCAACAGTTCAATTACACCTACATCCGGCGCGGTGAGAGTGGTTTGAATCCAATGCTCGTCAGCGCCTATCAACCGTTTGGATTGCCCGCGGAAACGTTTCGCATCCTGCGCAGCCAGTTGGCGTTGCGCTGGTTCGATCACGGCCGCAAGACGCTGGCGATTGGTGCGCCGCGTAATGGCGCCGGCGCGAGCACGCTGGCGGCGAATCTGGCGGTGAGTTTCGCGCAATTGGGCGAGCGCACCTTGCTCCTCGATGCGAACTTTCGCCGTCCGGCGCAGCACGATCTGTTCGGTATCTCCGCGGAAGTGGGCTTGGCCGATGTGCTGATCGGACGCTGCACGGTCGACAAAGCGGTGGTCACGATTGCGCAATTGAATGGCTTGGCGGTGTTGTGCGCGGGGCCGGTGCCGCCGAATCCGCACGAACTCCTGAGCAGCCGGGGGCTGCGCTATCTCGTCGATCTGGCGCAAGAGTGTTTCGATGTCGTGATCTTCGATACGCCGCCCGCGCTCGAGTATGCCGATGCACCCATGATCGCCGCGCGCGCCGGCGGCTATTTGCTCGTCGCACGTCGCAATGCGACGCGGATGGCGGACATCGAAGCGACGAAGACGCGGCTTGCGCCGGCCGGTGCGACGATGCTGGGCGCGGTCATCAACGATTGATCGTGCGTATGTCAGTCGATCCCAAACGCCGGCCGCTGCAGCGAGGCAACTCGTCGTGAGCGTGGTGCTGACCAATCCGGGAGTTGCGCGCCAGGATGCCGCGCAGAGCATTCATCTGTATCCGGATAGCCCGCACAGCTTCGAGCTGCCGGCCTGGCAAACGAAGCTGATCGTCTTCACGCCAGTGGTGTGCGCGACGCTGTTGGCGAAGTTCGGACTGCCGCCGCTGACGTACATCGGCATCGGCTTGTTGTATCCGTTGACGTTCGCGTTGATCGCTTACGGCTTCATCACCGGTCAGCTGCAATTCGAGTCGCGGCGGCTCACGTTCTACATGATCGTGTTGTCGCTGCTTGGCTTCATCCAACTGCTGCGTCCCGATTCGTTCTCTTTGCCGTCGTTCGTGATGATGGCGGCGCTTGCCAGTACGTTCGTGTTTACGACGCGCACGAGTGCAGTGTCGAGCCATGTGGCTTTGAACTTCTTCTGCAACTTGAGTGCGCTCGTCGCGCTGCTCGGTATCGTCCAGTTTTTCATTCAGTTCGCCGGCAATCCCGCGCTGATCTTTCCGATCGAACATTTCTTGCCGGCCGAAATCCGTATCGCCGGCTACAACAACGTTGCGCCCTTGTACTACGGCTCACCGCTGTACAAATCGACCGGTTTCGTGATGCTCGAGCCGTCCGTTTTCAGTCAGTTATGCGCGATCGGCCTCATCGCCGAGCTGTATGGCCGCTCGCGCTTCCTGCGCCTGGCGGTATACGTCGTCGCGATGATCGTCGCGTACTCGGGAACGGGGCTCATGATTCTCGCGGTCGCATTGCCCGTGTACGTCGTGATGTATCGGCGCTGGGACCTGCTGACGCGCGGCATGGTGCTGCTCGCACTGGTGCTGTTCTTATCCGAGCCGCTGAACCTCAATTTGCTGACCGGACGATTGGATGAATTCGGCCGTGTCGGCTCGAGTGGCTTCGCGCGCTTCGTCGGCTGGCAGGACTTGTTCGCCGATCGCTTGTGGCCCTCCGCGACGGCAGCGCTGTTCGGTCACGGTGCCGGTTCGTTCGAGTCACTCGCCGCCGGTTATGCCGCCGCCCAGATGTCGTACACGAAGATTCTGTTCGAGTTCGGCGTGCTCGGCGGGTTGATTTACTTCAGCTTCATTTTCTTCTGCATTTTCAGCAACGGCGCGCCGCGCATCGTGCAGGTGGCACTGCTGGTCTGCTATTTCATGAACGGTGCGTACTCGCCGACCTTCACCGGACTGGCGGTGTCGATGTTGTTGTGGCCGAACTCGCGAGCGCCGAGCGCTCCGGAGGCGCGCCATGCAACGTGACCTGCGCATCGACATCGTGCGCGGACTCGGCGTGCTGATGATTGCACTCGATCATCTGGCGGGCGCGGTCGATCGTTTGCTGCCGGATCACTTCGTCGTTGCGTTCGTCACCTGGTCGCGCATCGGTTGGTCGAGCGCGGCGGAGTTCTTCGTGTTCTTTTCCGGTTATCTCGTCGGGCTGGTCTATTCGCGAACGCTCGTGACGCGCGGCCCGCTGCTGATGCAAATGCGGGCGACGCATCGTGCCTGGGAAATCTATGCGGCGAATCTCCTCACCGCGTTGATCGTCATTGCCATGCTCTATGCCACCCCATTGGGCGGCCAAGGCTTGGTGGAATCCGCGAACTTCAGCCGGCTGATCGATCAGGGCGGCGCGGGGTGGAGCGCGTTTTTGACGCTGCGCCAGGCGCCGATGTTCTTCGAGATTCTGCAGCTCTATGTCGTGCTGCTCTTGGCGGCCCCGCTATTTCTGTTGTTGGCGCGTGCGAACGTGTGGGCGGCGTTCGGCGCATCGTTTGCGCTGTGGCTCATCGTGCAAATGCCGCCTGCGTTACATGTGCCGAATTGGACGTTCAATCCGTTCGCGTGGCAGTTCGTTTTCGTGCTCGGCATGTTGTGCAGCACCCAGCGCGTGTTCGAGCGGATCGAAGCATCCGTACACCGCCGCTCGATCTTGATCGCAAGCGTCGCATTCGTCGTCGGCGCGCTACTGCTCAAGATCATCGAGAAGTCGGGGGTCGAGTTGCCTGGTATCGGCGCACTCACGGTACTGGGTATCGACAAAATGACACTCGGGCCGTTGCGACTCGTGCATTTCCTGCTCTCCGTTGTCCTCATCATGCAGTTGCTGCCACGCGGCGGTAAGGCGCTTGCGTCGTTGCCGGCACGCTCGGTCGCAAGTATCGGCAAGCACTCGCTCGAATGTTTTTGCATGAGCACCGTGCTCGTCTACCTCGGCTGCGGCGTATTGCTCGCCACCGATCTAGTGACGACCGTCAATGTGACGTTGAGCGGGGTGGCGCTCGTTCTATTGCTGAGTGTGTTCGCCGCGTTCATGGATTGGATTCGCTCCGAGCCGTGGCGCGGTGAGCGCCAGAAGACACCGCCGCAAGCATCGCGGGATGCGGGTGCGGCGAGTGATTTGAGCGGCAATGCGCTCACCATGAAACCGTTATCGTCGAGGATGAGTTGATGGCGTCGGTTCTGTTTATCGTGGCGGCTGTGAGCTTGCTGGCGGCATTGCATCCGTTCGTCACGTATCCGCTGTCCTTGAATCTGCTGAAGGCGTTGCGCGGCAAGCAGACTGCGCAAGCAAGCCATGATCCTGCCTCGCTCACCTTCGCGGTCTGCATGTGCGCCTACAACGAAGAGCCCGTGATCGAGGCCAAGGTGCGCAACTTGCTCGCATTGCGCGAGCGCGAGCCGGGGCTTGCCATTCATGTCTATGTGGATGCGGCAAGCGATCGCACGGCGGAGATTCTGCGACGCTACGCAGATCAGATCGACTTGTTCGTTGCAGGCGAGCGGCACGGCAAAACGTACGGAATGAATCTGCTGTCCGCACGCGCGCAGGCGGATGTTCTGATCTTCACTGACGCGAACGTGTTCCTGGATCTCGATTGCGTCGCTGATCTGCGCAAGCACTTTGCCGATCCGGCCATCGGTTGCGTCTGCGGCAATCTCACTTATACGAACGCTGCATCTTCTGTTACCGCGCAGTCTGGCTCGCTCTATTGGCGGTTCGAGGAAGCGTTGAAGCGTCTGGAGTCGGATACCGGCTCGATGATGGGCGCCGACGGTTCGATCTTCGCGATGCGTCGCACGCTGCGGCAAGCGCCGCCGGATCACATCATCGATGACATGTACGTGTCGTTGATGACGATCGTCGCAGGCTATCGGCTCATACAGGCGCGCGATGTGCGCGCGACCGAAGAGTCGGTGACGCATGCGGGGGAGGAATTCAATCGCAAGGTGCGCATCGCCTGCCAAGCGTTCAATGTGCATCGGCTGTTGTGGCCGCGCTTGCGGCGTCTGGACCTGTTGACGCGCTACAAATATCTGTCCCACAAGTTCATTCGCTGGCTCAGCATCTATTTCCTGGCGCTGAGCGGCGCGAGCTTCCTGCTTGCACTACTCACGCTCGGACAAACGACGCTGGCGGCGGCGTTGCTTGCGCTGGGTGCGCTCGCGTGGTGGCTCGGTGCACGCTGGTCGATCAAACCGTTTGCGCAAATCGTCGATGTGCTCGGCGCATTCGCGGCGACGGGCGTGGGTGTGTGGCGCTCGATGCGCGGGGAGCGTTTTCAAACCTGGACGCCGGCCGCATCGATTCGTAGTGGAGCGCTGAAATGATCCACCGGAGGCTGCTTGCCACGCTCGCGCTGCTGCTTGCGACAACCGCATTTGCGCAGTCCGCAAATACGGACGACGCACGCTTCGGCGTGTATCTCGGCGCCGGCTGCGATGGCGTCAAGCGCCTCGATGCGTTTGCCGAGTGGTTCGGCCGCAAACCGAATCAAGTGATCGAGTTTCTCTCCTGGCAGGTGTTGTCGAAAGGTACGACATGGGGCGTGCGCTGCTGGGAAAAAGCGGGCGTGCAGCATGTCGTGTTCTCGCTGCCGATGCTGCCGGGCGACAAATCCGCCACCTTGGCGGATGGCGCGAATGGCAAGTTCGATGCGCTGTTTCGCGACTATGCGCAGCTTTTGGTCAAGCACGGCTTTGCCGATTCCGTGATTCGTATCGGCTGGGAGTTCAACGCCGATTGGTATCCCTGGGCGGCGAAGCACGATCCGCAGGCCTTCATCGAGTACTGGCGGCGCATCGTGAAGATCATGCGCGCGGTGCCGGGCGCGCAATTCAAGTTCGATTGGTGCGCCGCAGGCGGTTGGAGCGCCTTTCGCGCCGAGTCTGTGTATCCGGGCGATGAGTATGTCGACATCATCGGCTTGGATTTCTACAACGTCTTGGGTAAGCACCAGACCAACGTCTCACCGCAGCAGCGCTGGGAGATGCGTAAGAACGCGCCGCACGGGTTGGCATGGCATCAGAAGTTTGCCGCGGAGCGCGGCAAACCGATGTCCTTCCCCGAGTGGGGCACCGGCGTCAGCCGCAATGCACAGGGCGGCGATGACGATCCGTATTTCATCGAACAGATGGCAGCGTGGATCGATGCCCACGAGGTCGCCTATCACAACTACTGGGACTTCAAAGCGCCGATTCTCGATTCCAAGCTCTCCGATGGCCGCCGTCCGGCAGCCGGTGCGGCCTTGATTCGTGCGTTTGGCGACCCCGAGAATTCCTCGGCACAAACGCTCGCGCTTTCTCAGGGAGATTGAGATGCAACCGAGGACTACGCCCACCACCGAGTTCAATTACTCGCTGAACGGCTATCGCGGGCTGTGCGCGATGTTGGTGTTCGTGTTCCACGTCGGCAGCGCCGGCGTCGTGCAATGGCCGTTCGGCGGCACGCCGATGAAGGACGCCGGCTATCAGTTTTGGGCGTCGCTCAGTTACGGCGTCGACATGTTTTTCATGATCAGTGGCTTCGTCATTCTCGGCAGTCTCGTGCGGCATTCGAGTGTCGGGGGCTTCTTGCGCGATCGCGTCGTGCGGATTTTCTCGGCATGGGTGCCGACGCTCATCGCCGTGACGGCGATCTGTGTCGCCTTCCAGATGAAGATCTTCGCGGAGGTGACGCCGTTCGAAGCGGTGTGGATCTTCATGGCGAATCTGTTTTTATTGCCGCCGCTCGTACCGCTGCCGATGATCCACTTTGCCTCATGGAGCTTGTCCTATGAGTGGGTGTTCTATTTGACCGCCGCCGCCGGCGCATTCGCCTATAAGCGCTGGCCTAACACGCCGTGGTCGACGGCCGCCTGGGCGATCCCGGCGACGCTCTTCGTTTGTTTGTTTCCGCGCGCGCTGTATTTCGTCACCGGCGTGCTGGTGTTCAAGTATCGCGATTGGTTCGTGCAGCAGAGCCGTTGGCTCAAGTTTCCAGTCGTGAGCCTCATCGTGTTTCTCGTCGCATGGCGCGCCACCGGCGTGGGCAAGGCTCATTTGAATGACACGCTGATCGATTACCTGTTCGACGGTCGCTGGATTTTCGCAGTCATCGCATTCATTGCCTCGCTGCACATGTTTGCGAGTGTGTGTCTGAATGCGAGCCGCCAGTTCGCCTTCCTGACGGGCGCGACTTTTCAATTCCTCGGCAATATCAGCTACAGCTTCTACCTGTGGCATGCACTCGTGATGTCGGTGACGAAACGCATCGTCAACGCCTTCGTTACACCGGAGTTCGGCGTGACCACCGGCTTCATCGTCTTCATCGTCAGTTCGCTCGCGATCGCCATTCCGGTGTCATGGGCGTCCTGGCAGATCTTCGAAGTGCGGCTGGCCAAGCGCATGCGCAATGCGTTCAAGCGCCGTGCTGTGATTGCCGGTGCGCCGGTGCGGGTGCCTTGATGCAACGATCGCAACCACGCGCCAGGTTCGAGCGAGGTGTGGCATGAGATGCCTGTGGATCGCGCGCTACATGCCGTATCCGCTCGACGCGGGCGCGAAAGTGTATTCGGCGAAGTTGGCCGAATCGTTGGCCGCCGCGGGCGCATTCGTGCGCTTCCTCGGCTTTGGCAATCCCGCGGCGGCGCCGCCGGGATGCGGTGTCGAGTACGTGTCGGTCGGAAGTGCGCAGCGCAGTCAGCTCACCGCGATCGTCAGCCGCCTGCCGATCGCTGCGGCCATCGATGCAACCGCGGCCTATCGATCACTGCTCGAAGAGCAGCTGCGCGCGGAGTGGGACGCGATCATTTTCGATGGCTACGGTAGCGGTTGGGCGCTATCGCGCTGTCAGGCGTACGTGAACGAACAGTCTGCGCGCCGAACGGTGCTGGCGCACGTCTCTCACAATCACGAAGCCGCCATCTGGGCCTCCATGGCGCGCGAAGCGCGCGGTTCGCTCGCGCGTCGCGCGGTCCTCTGGCAAAACGCGCTCAAGGTGCGCGCGCTGGAACGTCGCCTCGTGGCGAATGTGGATGTGTTATCTGCGATCAGCGAGGAAGATCTCGAAGCGCTGCAGCCCTCGCAGCCTGAAGAACAAAGGCTGACACTCACGCCCGGGTATGAAGGCGCGCACCTCACACAGCGCACGCTGAGCGATGCCACGCCACGGCGGGTCATCGTCGTCGGTTCGTTTCGTTGGGTCTTAAAACAGGAAAACCTCACGCGCTTCATCGAAGCTGCCGATCCGGTGTTTCGCGAATGCGGCATCGGCCTCGATATCGTTGGCGATGTGCCCGATGCGTTGCGCGAAACGCTGCAAGCAAAATGTCGCGCCACCACGTTTCACGGCTTCGTCGATGACATGACCCCGCTGCTCGAGGCTGCGCGTATCGCAGTCGTCCCCGAACTCATCGGCGGCGGGTTCAAACTGAAATTCCTGGATTATTTTTTTGGACGGGTGCCGGTGGCGACGTTGAGCGCCGCGGCCGCGGGCTTGCCGCACCCACTGCGCGCCCATTTGCTGCAAGCAGCCGATCTGCCAGGGCTCGTCAAAGTCATTGCCGATCGCATCGACGCGCTGCCGCACCTGAACGATCTGCAGACGCGCGCGTTTCACACCGCGCGTACGCATTTCAAATGGGAAGATCGCGGACTCAAGCTGAAGCACGCGATCGGCCAATTGCAGCATCGTTGGCAACCACTGCATTACAGCGCAAACGGTGCGGCGAAAGCCTGTGCCGCGCGTCCTACATAGGTGAATCAAATGGATCAAGCGGAACGCTGGGCGCGAGAGCGTGAGTTTCACAATCATCGGTTCGAGGACGACTCCGAACGTGAAGCACGCGTCGGGCGGTTTTATTCCGCGATCGACTATGGCTTTGCGATGTATCGGGAGCGGGTGATGGAGTTATCGCGCGACGCGCGCCTGCTCGAATACGGTTGCGGCAACGCGAGCCTCGGCTTCGATGTCGCACCGGTCGCACAAGAAGTTATCGGCATCGACATCTCGGAAGTCGCCATTGCGCAAGCGCAGCGCATTGCAGCGGCGAAGGGACTCGAGAACGCGAAATTCGTCGTCGACAATGCCGAGTCGATGCGCCAGCCGGACGCCTCGATTGACGTGCTCGCAGGCAGCGGCATCGTGCATCACCTCGACATTCCACGCGCCATGCAAGAAGTGCGTCGCGTGTTGCGCAAAGGCGGCATTGCGATCTTTGCCGAGCCCATGGGTCACAATCCGGTCGTGAATTGGTATCGCAATCGCACGCCGGAGCTGCGCACGCCGGATGAGCATCCGCTGCTGACGAGCGACATTCGGACGATGTCGCAGGGCTTCGCGCGCACCAAAGTGACGTACTTTGGATTCATCGCGCCCGTGCTGGGATTTCTCACGAACGAGACCGAACCGAACCGTCCATTGACTCGGTTCGTCTGGGCGCTCGATCGGCTGATCTGCAAGATCCCGTTCGTCAATCGCTACGCGTGGTTCAGTTTGATCGAGCTGCATGCATGAGGGACGCGCAAGCCATTGGGATTGCAGAGCCGGATTCGGTGACGCGCGCAGCGCATCCGCCGCGTTGGCTGTTCATCGATGGCGCGCAAGCCTTCGGCGGGCACGAGGTTATGCTGCTGCGCTGGCTCGAAGAGCTGCACGCCCAGCGACAAATCGAGCCCTGGCTGCTGGCGCGCGAGGGCTCGCAACTCGCCGTGGCGGCTGCCGCGTATGCGCGCGTAGCGACTTTGCCGCGCTCGCGCACCGCGCGCCTCGGCCAAGCGATGCGTGACATCGCGACGTGCGTGCGCATCGCAAACACGCTCAAGCCCGACCTTTGCATCGTCGCGGAAGGTTGTTTGCTTGCGCAGCCGGCGTTTGCCTTTGCGGCACGCGCGCTCGGCCTGCGTGTCGTGGAATACGTGCCGCTCGTACAGACGAGCACGAGCATGGGGTTTCGTAGCGGACGCATCCGCGACAGTTTCGTGCGCCATGTTTACCGTCATGTGGTGCATGGCTGGATCACGATCACGCGTGAGCAAGCGCAGGATTTCGTGCGCTGGTCGGGCGTGACGCGTCCCGTCATGACGCTGCCCAATACGGTGATGCGATCGATCGAAGCCGAACGTACGCCAATCGCTGCAAGCACACAGGATCGATTACGCGTGTTGGTGCTCGGCCGAATCGAAGCGCATCAAAAGGGTTTGGACGCACTGCTTGAGTTCTTGCGGTCGCACCCTGAACTCGGCCAACGCTTGCAAGTGTCTTTCGTCGGCAGCGGACCGTACGAAACCACACTGCGTGAACGGTTGGAGCAGGATGCGGCATTGGCGAGTTGGGTGACGCTGCAAGGCTGGGCGGAACCGCGCGCGGCGTTCGCATCCCATGATGTCTTGTTATTGGCCTCTCGCTATGAAGGGGTACCGCTCGTGATGCTGGAAGCGATGGCGATGGGCGTGCCTGTCGTCGGCCCGGATCTGGAAGGCGTCCGCGCGTTCATCGATCCTGAGTACGTATTCCCCAAGGGCAATCTGACGGCAGCGTTCGAATGCATCGACCGCTTGCACGATGCGCGCGCGCGGGAAGCAACCGTCGCCTGGAATCGGCGCGAGTTCGAACGTTCGGCATCCAGTGCAGCGTTCTCTGCCGCCGTGCGCAGGCTGACCGAGCAGTTGCTCGGGATGGGCCGAGCACGAGTGCGGAGTACTTGATGCTGGTCAGTGTCTACATGCCGACGAAGAATCGACTGGCGCTGCTGCAACGCGCCGTGGATTCGGTGCTGCAACAAACGCATCGCGAGCTCGAACTCTGGGTCGTCGATGACGGCTCCACTGACGGCACGCATGACTATTTGCAGCAGATGAGCGCGACTGATTCGCGCGTGCATTTCATTCGCAACGAAAGTTCACGTGGCGCGCCGCACGCGCGCAATCTCGCGATCACGCGCTCGCGTGGCGAATTCGTCACGGGCTTGGATGACGATGACTGCTTCGAGCCAACGCGCATCGAAAAGCTGCTGGCTGCATGGCGGCGCCATGAACAAAGCGGCGAAACACTCTCGTGCTTGTACAGCCAAGACATCCTCCGCGCGGGCGATGCGCGCGACGTCTCTCACAAGCCGACGCGCGTGAATTACGAGGATCTGTTCTTTTACAACACGATCGGCAATCAGGTGTTCACGAAGCGCGCGTTC